>JAPHSW010000185.1 GCA_026196615.1 Gammaproteobacteria bacterium
AGTTTAAATCAATTAGATCTTCTTTTGCCTGATCGGCCAATGAAACCAAGTCTTGATCATTTAGATTTAATTGTGGTGTATATTGACGCCATAATTTAACGGACCGCTGTCTCCAATTTTCAGAGTCACTATTTTTTTCAATAACATCCGTCAATTCATTTGATAAACTACTAATCGCATGCATTTTTTCTTCTTCATTGAGCTGCAAACGCTTACTATTAACTTTAGTATTATATGGATTGATTGTATTAACAATGTAATGCGGCAATTCCCATTCTTTTGCAATGGCAGTACCTAGTGTAGGATAAGGAACGCCAAGAACTTGAGTGGCAGCATCTTCTTCACTAAGACCTTCTTCTTCAACAAGCTTTTCAACTTCCATTGACTCTTCATTAAAATAAAATATGGCTAATAATTTTCCAAGATTATGAAATATACCACTAAGAAAAACTTCTTCCTTATTTATTAATTGTGATTTGTCTGCAAGGTTCTTAGCAAAAACACCACTGTATAGCGAAGAAACAACACTATCTTTCAATTGCTTTGCCTGAGATTTATCATGCAAATGATCGATTAAAATTAAACTAACGGCAATGGAACGAATAGCATCAAAGCCTAGCATCATAACTGCCCTGGAAATGGTTTTAACTTCACCACCACTACGGCGATAATAAGCAGAGTTAACAATTTTTAAAATCTTATTGGTTAAAGCAAAATCTTCAACAATAGCACCTGCCAATGCATCAAAACCTTTTTCATCTTCATCCACAATTTTATTAATTTTAAATAATGATTCTGACAGCGCAGGAAAATCTTTTTTGCGCTTCATTCGCCTGAGCAAAAATTCAACCGTAGCATCCTGTGCCTTACTTGATTGCTTAATACCAGAACCTTGAGTTTCAAGATATTCATCAATAGCCGCATTAAACTCTGTTGTACTGTGATATCGGTTTTCAAGTTTTTTATCAATTGCTTTTAAAATAATATTTTCAAAATGAACATCAATATCTGAATTAATTCTTGAAGGAGGGGGCAATGAATCATTAAGAACTTTGTTAATAATTTGTTTTAAATTATTTCCAACAAAAACAGACTTGCCCGTTAACATTTCATAAAGAATTATTCCCAGTGCATAGGAGTCATTACTAGCCGTGACCGTTTGTTTACGAATATACTCTGGGGGCATATAACGAGGTGTCCCAAAAAAACCATCTGTTTTTGATTTTTGTTTTGAAAGCACACGAGCAATACCAAAGTCCATTACTTTAGGAATGTTATCATCATTGATTAATATGTTAGCAGGCTTTAAATCACAATGAATAATATTTTGTTGATCGGCATGACTGATTGCTTCTATGACGGGTTTTAATAGTGCTAAAGCATCTTTTACTAACATGATGCCTTTCTGTTTCATTACATCAGAGAGTAACTGTCCACTCACGTACTCAAACACAAGGTAGGGGTTTTTCTTTTCGTCTTCTCCAGCCTCATAAATAGAAACAATGTTAGGATGGATCATTTTACTAATCGTGCGAGCTTCTTTGAGCAGCATTTCTTTAGTATCACCCACATTACTCACATCAGAAAAATGCAGTGATTTTATGGCAACATTTCTTTGAAGTACAGGATCAACTGCAAGGTGGACAACACCTTGAGTTCCTTTACCTAACTCTTTGATCTGATTAAAACGTCCAATTTTTTTTGCCACGCTTGTTAACAACACCTATTCCTAAAATAAAGACCCAATATCAATCACTAACCTATCATTAACTATAGATAACTTTAGACAAAAGTCAAAGCCTCCTCCTGCCTCACTTATAAGATATTTCTTACAATTAAAAATCTTCCAAATATTCTCTTGACAGCAATCAAATTTTGACGCACTCTACAGTCATGAACATCATTAACGCACATTTATTTAGAGTTAAGCTCAAACCTACATCACGACGACTTATCAATGTGAGACGCTGGTGTGTGTATAACTCAACTATCAATTTCTCAATTAGAAACTATATGTTTCTAAGAAAAGATCTGTGCACTTTTCTCTTTAATGGTTCATCTTTAGCTTATACATAATATCTAAAATAACCATATTTCAAAAAAAAGCCACAGACAAAAAATCTGTGGCTTTTTTTTTGCTTAAAGAATGGCCTTATATTCTTTAGCACATAGGTGTGTATCCAAGAACATTTCTTACGGATGCAAATAATAATTGGCAATACGAAACATGAAAACTAAAAATACAACACTTATTATTACCTCTTATTTGTTGATGATCATTATCTGGTCTACAACACCACTTGCCATCAAGTGGAGTTCTCAAGGCATTGACTTTATCACTGGCTTATCAGTGCGTATGTTTATTGGTACAGGCTTGGCTTTAATACTTGCTTTATTTGTACATAAGGGACTTCCTATGCACAAAAAAGCACGCCATGTGTATTTTGCTTCAGCCATTGCAATCTACGGTGCAATGATGATGGTTTACTGGGGAGCACAATTCATTCCATCGGGATTAGTCTCAGTATTATTTGGGCTCACTCCCATTCTTACGACTGGATTTGCACTATTTCTTTTAACTACAGAACAATTTAGCTGGAATAAATTAATTGGTGCTCTTATGGGTATTCTGGGCTTAGCCATTATTTTTATTGATAGGATTAATTTGGGTGAACAGGCATTATTAGGTATTGCAGCAGTCTTATTATCAGTAACCTTACATTCTGGCAGTGCTGTCTGGATTAAACGTCTGAATGAACCACTACCAGCTTTGGTTATCACAACAGGCGGGCTAATTTTTTCAATCCCCCTGTTTGTCATAAGTTTAATTTTATTTGGTGACCCACTACCAGAACAATTGCCCTCTAAAACACTCTGGTCTATTATTTATCTGGGTGTAATGGGCTCAGTTGTTGGCTTTGTTAGCTATTATTATGTGCTATCAAAATTATCACCTTCAACCGTTGCATTAGCGACATTGATTACACCAATTTCAGCATTATTTTTGGGAAAATGGTTTAATCATGAAACCATTACGGTCTCAATATTTATTGGTACGTGCTGTGTATTACTAGGCTTAATCATTCATCAATTTTATGGTATTTTATTGACGCAATTAAAGAAAATAGCACGTTAATAATAATTTAGTGATTATTATGTTAATAACGAGTAAGAGATGCATATGCTAAATCTCTCATAGTTTAGCTATAAGCATCTCCTAAAGGCTTAACATTCCTATCTACCTATGATTACAACTTAAGAACTCAATATGAATTACATAAATCAATATAATTCCAACAAGCAATTTTCCACAGTTGAACGATGTAACATTAATGAATTACTAAACAATGTTGAAAATGAAGATTGCTCCATTGCAAGAGCTTCTGTTGCCCCGGGAGTTTGTACACAATTACATGCTGTAAATAACACAGTAGAAAGATATGTAATTATTGAAGGTGAAGGAAAAGTCTACATCAACAATAAATCCCCTAAAAACGTTAGCTATTTAGATGTCGTGATTATTCCTGAAGGCATTCCACAAAAAATAGAAAATTGTGGCCAAACCGATCTAATCTTTCTATGTATTTGCACACCTAGATTTGAACAAAAAAATTATATCAATCTTGAAAGTGGTAACAGTCCTGAACTTTTTAATAGTCCTGAACTTATTAACAGTCCTGAACTCGCCAATAGTCCTGAACTTGTCAACAACCCTAAAGGTGATACGCTGACACATGAGGAAAATAATATAAAAGCTCCTGATCACTATGTCGTCGTTTCATGTGAAATGCACAGTGAACTTGAACTCGCAATAATGCATGGAAAACATCTTAAAATATTCTATGACAATGAACAAATTGTTCAGTTAAAACCCAATGATGTTATTACGCGAGGAAAAAATGAAAAAAAAGGAGAATTTTTAGTGGGCTTCGATGAAACTGGAAAAAGGATGGAGATCCGACTTGATAAAATTAAGCGATTTATAACAGAATAGATAATATTAATTTGATAACAGCTTTTTATAAGCAGTATCATGTTGATTAATGAACCACTGTTTTTTAGTTTCATCTAGTTGGTCAATAAAATCATTAATCAATTCAACATAAACTGCTTTTCTATCCGCAACATCTTTCCACAAATTAATTTCCAGCTCCATCTCAAATGAATTACCATCTTTTAATACTATTCCATTTTCATCCGTTTGATCAAAAGAAAGTCTTACCTTGTTTTTGTTATTATCCATTTCTTCTATTGAGCCATCATAAAAATAGGAATGTAATACAAAGTATTTTTCATGATCGGTAAAATGTACAGATGATTGATCATTATTCAAATTCATAGTAACAGACATAATTGGCTCTCGATTTTAATAAATCCTATCAATTTTTAGGGATACTTCAAATAGTATAAACTAGTTTATTTTTTATGTTTAATAATAAACATAAAAATACCCAATAAACTTTCATCTATTGGGTATTCAGTTTTATTAAGAATAAATTTCAAATAAAACTTATCCTAATGACACATCATATTAAAGCGATAAACAACTATGCCATAGCAGCTTCGGCTTTTTTGTCATACCACTTCTTCACTTCTTCGTCCCAACCGTCCATACGAACATATGAACATTGGCGAGGTTCACTCACCATATTTGGATCTAACTCAAGACCAATACCTTCAAGATAATTAACCAGGCCAATACGTTCAATCATTTCACCAGTACGCTCATGCTCAAGTGCATTTTCAGCGAAGAAATCAATCATCTCACCAGTCAATTCAACCAGATACTCAATCTCTTCCATGGTATCAACTTTCAAGAAAGGTGCTACTACAGTACCCATCATGTCACCAATTTTCAGAGTACGCTTACCACCAATAAGGATAGTTACACCTGTGTCATCACCTGGAGCCAAAGCTTTGGTCATAACATTGATACAATGCATACAACGAACACATTCTTTGTTATTCACATCCAGAGTATTGTCATCATTCAGTTTAATGGCATTGGAAGGGCAACGATTAGTCACGTTATCAATGACATAATCACGACCTTTATCGTCAACAAATGCCTTCACTTCATCTTGATCAACCTTCATATCATCACGCCAAATACCAATAACGGCCATATCAGCACGTTCAATCGCATTGGTACAATCATTTGGACAACCAGAGACTTTAACCTTAAATTTATAAGGTAAAGCAGGTCGGTGTAAATCATCCTGGAATTCATTCACAAGGTGACGCATGATACCATGTTCATTCGTACAAGAATGTTCACAACGCGCTGCACCAACACAAGCCATTGCAGTACGAACACATGGACCCGCACCACCCAAATCAAAACCGTAAGCATTAATTTTGTCAAAGAAAGGTTGCATTTCTACAGTACTTGAACCAATAAACATGATATTACCAGTCTGACCATGGAAGGTTTGCAGACCCGAACCATGAGCTTCCCAGTCATCCGCTAGCTGGTTCAAAATATCAGCGGTATAGAAATTACCTGCTGGTGGTTGGACTCGCACTGTGTGAAATTCTTTTGACTCAGGGAAGTGTTCAGCTACTTCAGAGAAACGCGGGATAATACCACCGCCATAACCGAAAACAGAAACAGTTCCGCCTTTCCACCAACCCATACGAGTTTCATAAGAATGCTCAAGTTGTCCCAACAGTCCATTGACCATTGAGTTGATACGTTTATCCGGATGGTCATCTCTTAAACGCTTAATTGATGAAATAAAGCTAGGCCATTCGCCATTTTCCAGCTCATCCAGCATGGGTGTATCATAAATTGTTACCTTAGACATAATGTCCTCCTTGTCGTTATTCATTCGACTGACCAGACCTGAAATATCAAAAGGCAGGTTTTTTTTAGGTCAATACAAAAATAACCTTGTAGAAAATATGGTTATAAAACAATGATTTATGGTAATATTTAAGATTATTTTTAAGGGAAAGTCAAATTTAATTGATCCAGATCAATTAAATTTATTCCAAATAAAGTTGTGAAGTTTGATTTTTCAAAGAGATTATGATGAATTATCAAAAGTTTAGATTCAAATCAGAATTTAAACTGGACAACAATTCCTTCCAGCCTGTCTAACAAATGCTCTAAACATTACTCCAAATTCTGCACTTTCATGATTTTGTCAGTACATTTCTTTGTGTCGTATAAGTTGATTTGAATTTTTCAATAAGATTAAGCTGATGCTCAGAAGCCTATTCAACTTTCTTATTCATTGAATAATTTCATAAAAAAATGGATTTATTCAATACTTTATTGATAAATATCTCTATAATAAAAGTGTCATGACAAAAAGGAGGTTGTCGTGTTACCGTAAAAAGCAGTCATATTCTAAATAAAACAGCTCAATAATTTAAAGCGGTCTCAATGAAAAACTCATTCCCAAAATATAAGCCCTCAGAGCCTCATATTCATCTAAAAGATGATGATATATCAAAACCTTCCTGTGATGACCTAATTAATATATTTAATGATCCATTTGTCATTATTGATCGACATTATCAAATTGTTGCTTCTAATAAGGCCTACCGAAGTTCTTTCCATGTCCATAACACTATAGAAGGGAAATTCTGCTATGAAGTCTCCCATAGTTATGATTCCCCTTGCAGTCAGCATGGCGAACATTGCCCTTTAGAAACAGTAATGCGCACGGGAAAATCCACCAGCGTTCTACATATTCATAAGCATGGTGATGAAGAAGAGCAAGTTCAGATCAGTGCCAGCCCTATTCACAATGATAGTGGCGAAATCCATTACATGGGTGAAACCATGGTAACCATTCCTCAAGAGGAAAAAGACCCACAATTAATCGTTGGTCGAACACCAGCAATCTTACGCTTGATCAACATCCTGCACCGTGTCGCACCAACTCAATCAACAGTGTTCATTGAAGGTGAAAGTGGAGTTGGAAAAGATTGTGTTGCCAATTACATTCATCATTACTCTAAACGCAGTAGTAAACCAATGATTGTTGTTGATTGTGGAGCAATTGGTGAAACATTAATTGAGAGTGAATTATTTGGTTATGAAAAAGGGGCTTTCACCGGCGCTTTAAAACAAAAAATTGGCTTGATTGAATCGGCTCATGGCGGCACTCTTTTTATTGATGAAATCGGTGAACTATCATTAGATTTACAAACAAAACTACTCAGAGTGCTGGAGAGTAGTACTATCCGCCGTATTGGTGGTACACATTATTTTGAAGTGGATGTCCGTATTATTGCAGCCACCAATCAGGATGTAAAAAAAATGGTAAAAGAGGGAAAGTTTCGTCAGGATCTCTATTACCGCCTGGCAACCTTTCCAGTTCATGTACCGCCATTAAGAGAACGTAAAGCGGATATACCCGCCATTGCAGAACACTTTTTACGCATATTAGATGATGGCGCCCAACATATTCCATTACCATCCGATATTATTGAAATACTTTCATCTTATGACTTCCCAGGTAATATCAGAGAATTGCGTAATATCATGGAGCGTGCTGTCATTTTGTCAGCAGGAGACTTCATTTCAGAAGAACATCTCACCATTGATAAAACCATTCATCATGCTGCAAGTAATGAATATGATCACGTTGATGTTGAAGACTTTCCAACACCATTTCATTCAAAGCATCCGACTCAAACAGATGAGAATATATCAACACCTATTTATAAACCAGGCACAGGTAAATCTCGCAAGCCCAACCTGGCCACTGTAAAACAAACTCTTGAACGCCATAATGGACACCGTTTATCTGCAGCACAGGAACTGGGTATAAGTGAACGAACGTTATATCGTTATTTACAAAGAATCAGCAAAATGGAACAAGAATAGTAGTAACAAAAAGCGAGCATGCAAAAAAAAAGCCCAACCAAAAACCTTTACATAAAGGGCGGTTGAGCAATCCTGACAACATAAAAATGTTAAATCCTGAGTTAAGCCAAGCTGACTTACTACAGGTTACCGACAAAAACGAAACTAAGAGCTATAACTCAGACACATTCCGTTCATACTTTTACTATATAGCATTGTCTATGCCAGTTATTGATAAAATCAATAACCAACTCTTTTCTATTTAAATTCTTGAATCATTTCTATATAAAAATGTTCAAATCGTCATGACATAAAAGCAGGTAAAAAATAATAATGACATGTCACTGTCATGTCAGATAGGTAAATAAAAGAATAAGAAAAGGCTATCTTTGAATTATGAAAACAGGATGAATTAAAACAGAGGGATTAAAAAGGTACGGTAAAACGGAGGGTCGTTTACCGTACAAGAGCTTACACCGACAAAAGAGAAAGTTGTTGTTACCACCATTTCAACAAAAAGTATGATATACAACTCGCTCTATTTTGTTTGTACTATACATATAGCAACAGCTGTGCCAATAAATCATTATTTAATAAAAGTCTAATACTTATTTTTATCTTATTGTTTTTAAAAGAATATTTGTTTTTTAAATATTAAATCATTTTTAGATTAAATTAGTCAGAAAGCAATATGTGCCGTATGTGTCATACAAAAATGACATGAAGTGCCATAGTTGACAATCATTGTTTAATAAATAATCAATTATGACTTTTAATTTGATGGGATATTAGCTGTCACTTTTGTTTTTGAGCACTGTTCAAGGGTATGTAATAAAGAATACAAGGCTTTTTCTGTATATTCTAAATTAAGAGGGATAGCATCAAATGAATGTCCCTGGATGCAAGCAAGTACTTCAGGCTGGTTATTAGTAAGTCGGGTTATTTTTTTCATTTCTGAAAAGCTCATATAACGATTTTTTAAATAAGGATTAAATTGAGCAAATAGTATTTTTTGCTCAACAGAAAGCTGTTTAAAGAGTAAAAGCATCTTTTTTTCAATTTTTTTCAATTGATCCTTGAGAATGATTTCATTATCCAGATATTCTTCCTGATGTTCTGGATCCATTGCCACCAATCTTGGAGCAATATAAATAGCTAACATTTTGACCAGGCGTGGATCCATCCAGAAACGTAGGTCACTTTTTTCTTGCCTATTGCTGGCCAGAACATCATCCGAGCTATCTTCTTTATCTAATAACGGAATGTATTTTGATAAAGTAATCGTTTTATTTTCCAGCTCTTTCCCCTGTAGTTTCAGATATTCATCCAGTACTGGCTCAAAACCTTCTCCTGCTCGAATAATAATATCTGCTGAATTAATTAATTCTTTTTGCCAGTTAGAAAGCACTTTATATCGATCATTAAAATTTAAATAAATAACCTGAGGTTTCACAATACCATGCGATAAAGTCGAAACAATCTCATATAGCGGCTCAACACTCACTACAATTCTAGGAGGTGCAGGGGGAACAGATTGGGCATTCAATGAAGCGACAAGTTCATCGGCTGAGGCATTCATTATTACAAAGGAAAAATAAATTGTTACAAAAGTAACATTAAGCATTTTTTGCTTAAACAACAGTATAAAATTCATTTCATTCAACATAATAAGATTAAGTAAAATAGAATCACTATTTTAACAAGTGGCGTTACCTCTTACCTTGTCCTTTATCATAGAGAGTATTAACTCTCATTATTTATTTTTTGACGCCCAAATAGCCAATTTATGCTGCATTGATTTCTGAGAGATTTGATCTTCTGGAATAGGCTGTATCACCTTATCATGAACAAGCAATCGATAAATATATTCAATTTTTTCTTTTGCTGAATCAGTCGGCTCAAATTCTACCACTCCTCGACCTTCGCCATATTTAACGCCATCAAGAATTGCCTTTTTTAATAATTCTTTTTCATTTTTAAGTTTTTTCACATTATTCCCTGACAAATTTAAGGTATTTTTTTTCTACTGTGCGAGTAAAATAGTGATTCTATAAATGACATAGTAGCGACATACAGTACGACATTCAATAAATGTAAAAATAAACAGTGAAACTAAGACAAATCCAAAAAACAGCATTTATTGGTCCACTTATTCAATCCAGCTCAATAAAAGACTTTAAAATTAAAGAATTCGGAGAACAATATGACACTAGAAAGAGCAAGAGAACTGATTAGTATTCAAGTTGATATGGGCGGTGGATATAATCGAAACTCAGTCAGAGTTTTACTATCTGAAGTCAGTCGTGAACATGGACAAGTAGGAGTTGATCAACTCATCAGAGAATTTTCTTTAGATGAAAAATTTGGCTTACAAATAGGTCAAACAATCCAACCATAATTACAAAATTCCCTAAAAAATTGAAATCTTTGGCATAAAAAAGAACACTCTCATCAGGTGATGAGAGTTTAAAATAAAAAAACATTATAAAATTAACGACATTTTTTTCCATAATGATGACGTTTATTACAACTCACAGTAACTTCCATTTTAACAACCGGATTTAACCAGCGATGAATCGCTGAATCCAAATCACTTTTTCCCCCCTCAGTTATATCATCACCCACAATACCACGATGTACATGAACCATCTGATTGCTTTCTATTGTGGTCACACCGGTAGCACCTGTACCACCATCACCTCCAGGTGCTGCTGGAATACCCAATGTATTTGGAGCGCCACCACCATTAATAATTTCATTATTTACTTCAGTACCTGCATCATATCCATTTAAGTAATAAGTATAAGTACCCGCTTTATTTGGAATTTTTATAGCATCTGCACCAACAAATCCATCGTTAGTCGGTAACAACATTGCTACAATAGACAGATACTTATTTTTTCGCTGAAGCTTATTGATTTCAGCAGTTGCTGAATGTCCAGGTGCCAACAAGCCTTCAGCAGGGTTTTCTACAATATCAGCGCCAAATGCACCTGCAATCGAACTTAGTTCACTGATATTTCCACCTTCAGCCATAGCTTGCAACTCTTCACTTGCAGGTTCACCTAAGTTATAAAAATCAACCTCTTTACTATGAGCAGAAACTAATATAGGTGTAAAATATAACCCATTCGTCAAGTTAGTTATTTTGACTGAAATATCCTTGGCTTGCACACTCAATGGTAAAACCAGTGCCGCAACGAATACTGATGTTTTGATACCACCTAAGCACTTATTTAATTTTAAACTCATTCTCTTTTTCCTTGTTATTAACGGTGTATTAAACGAGCTTCTATTATTCTTATTTTTCATGGCTAAGTTATCACATAAAAATCACGTTTTTTTAACATTTTTTCATAATTACTAAGAGAGTATTCACAATCAATCAATTGATAACCCCATCCAGTAACGCTACATTTTTTATTTTTTCTGCTATTATAAAAATAAAGAATATAATTCTTTGCTCAATTTCACCCATACATTAACTTAGAATAAACAATGAATTTTAAAAACCTGTTTTATGTTATGTTGATAACATTTGTGGTAAGCACGGTTTCAGCAAAAGAGATAAGCATTTGTTCAGATGATAATTTCTGGTATCCATTTTCATATTCTGAAAATGGCACAGCCAAAGGCTGGCACATTGATATCATTACAACCGCACTAAAAAACCTTGGTTACCAATACAAAATAGTTCCTCTATCCTGGAAGCGCTGTCTTGAGGATGGCGGAAAAAATGGTCAATTTGATGCTGTTGCCAACGCATCGTATAAGCCATCTCGTGCTGAATACTTATCCTATCCTCCTGAAAATCCTCGCCAGGAAAAATCAGACTGGCGCATTATGCAAGTCGAATATGTTGTTGTTAGTGATATTTCTGAAACATATCGTTATCAAGGTGATCCATTAACGTTACCATTACCTGTCAGAGGCACTATGGGCTATTCTATTGTAGATGACTTGAAAGAGAGTGGTGTTAAAGTAGATATCGGGCACAATTCTGAACAGAACATTAAAAGCTTAGTACGTGATAAAAAAGGAGTCGTAATTACAGTACCGCAATTGGCCAAATTTATTGCCAAAAAACATCACCTGGAAAATAAAATCATCATCCATAGTGATCCCATAAAATCAAAGTCTTACTTCTTTGCCTTCTCCCAAAAGAGCAAAGTATCAGAGAAAGAAAAATTAGAGATATGGCAAGAAATTGTCCGTATCCGAGAAAATGAATTCTTAATGAATCAATTCAGTAGTCAATATTAATAGTTCTATGTTACAAAGTGATAAACTTAAGCTTTCATTAACTTCCTCACACTAGATAAATGACGGCGACTAACCTCAAATCCATCAGAGAGACCTTTTAGTTTGAGTAAAACTCGACCATCATCCTGCTTTTGTAATGCTTCTATTTTGTCTTTTCTTATTAAAGCATTTCTATGAATACGCAAAAAAATACTCTCAAACTCTTCTTCTAAAGACTTGAGCGTATCTTCTATAATGGTTTCAGCGACTTCATTCTGTTTATTGTATTTAATTGTGATGTACTTATGATCAGCCAGAAAGCAGTATATATCTTTTATTGGTATGAGTAATATTGTGCCCCGGATTTGGGCACTGATATGGGTTCTATAGGCAATTTCCTGATTTTGCTTACCTAATTGTTCCAGCTGAAGTTTATTGAGCTTACTGCAATTACCCAAAGCTTTTTCCAGTCGTTCTTTACGAATGGGCTTAAGTAAATAATCTACAGCTTGAGACTCAAATGCCTGCAATGCATACTCATCATAAGCCGTTGTAAAAATAATCGCAGGAGGATTTTCACTTGCTACCAGATGATGAGTTGCTTCCAAGCCGCTCATACCCGGCATACGAATATCCATTAGTACAATGTCAGGCTCTTCCTGATTCACCTGCTCAATAGCTTCCAGACCATTGCCAGCTTCAATTAATTGATAGTCACAATTAATTTCTTTGATAATATGGAGCAATCTCTCACGAGCCAGAGGCTCATCATCAGCAATAAGAATTTTCATATTTTAAGTACTGTTTATAGTTTGGTAAGGCATTGATACAATAGCAAAATATTCATCATTTTTATCCTGACAGATTATTGAAGCCTTACCCTGAAAGTGGACTTTCAGCCTTTCCTCAATATTAGCCAATGCCATTTTATTGCCCTGACGATGAACCAGATTTTTGCTATTAGAATTCTGAACCGTAATAACTATACGATTATTTTCAAATTCTCCCTTAACCACAATACGCCCACCTTCAATTTCAGGTTCAATGCCATGAAAAATTGCATTTTCAAGTAAGGGTTGGAGTATCAGTGCTGGAATCATTGCATCATTAGGAATTAAATCAACATCCCATGTAATAGATAAACGTTGATCCAGACGTTGCTTCTCAATATTAATATAATGTTCGCTAAGTGTGAGTTCTTTGGACCAGGGTATCATTTCATGATCTTCTCGAAAGAGCATACGAAACAACTCAGCAAGATCTTCTGTAATATGTTCAGCAACTTCAGGCCGTGTTCTCGTTAAGCTGGCAATGGTGTTCATACTATTAAAGAGAAAATGTGGTCGTATTCTAGCTTGCAGCAGTTGTAGTTTTGTACAGCTCTCAGATTGTATTTTTATTCGCCACTGATGTTGAATGTAGAAATAGTGTAATGCCAAGGCACTGATAATTCCTCCAATGAGCAAATTGTGTATCAAAAACTCCCAATGAGAGGCAAATGATAATGTCTCGGTGACCTGATATTTTTCGGCAATATAAAAAGTCAGTTCACTGAGAAAAGTGATCATTAAAAGCAACACAAGATAACTACTCACAGCAACAAATTGATTGGAATAATGTTTGAAGACAGGACGCAACAAGCATAGAGCACTACTACACATCAAACCATTCCATTGAATAAAAAGAGAGATTAATGCCAGATCACTCCATAATTGCTGATCCATTCTCAATGGTGCCAGTGTCAGAATAAATGCCAGCAATTCACCAATAATCACCACAGAAAAGACCATTCTTAGAGAGCAAAAATCAGGTAAAAATAATGAGTTTTGCTCCATATTATTTTTAATCTGCTCAACTGTATGTGGTGTAGGGTCGTTTTTCATTTTCAGTATTTAGACTTCTAGACAACTTTAAGTTTAACTAAAGGCTTTGAATTACTGACCAGCTTAGTATACACACACTAAAAAGTCTGTGAAAAGAAGCATAAATTAATGATTTCATGATTATTTTATTGTATTTCAGTTTATAATGGTCGTTTTTTAACCTGAGCTAATACTTAAAACGGACGAATAAATCACCATGTCTGATACCAATAATGATTCACCTAACACCTCTCAAAAAGTAAATCAGGCAGAAAAGCCGTGGAATGGCCGTTTTACTGAACCAACCGATGCTTTTGTTGAGGCTTTTACTGCATCCGTAACCTTTGATCAGCGCATGTATAAACAAGACATTGCAGGCTCAGTAGCACACGCAAAAATGCTAGCCCATGTGGGTGTTTTAACTGAAAGTGAGCGTGATCAGATTATTGATGGCCTTGGAAAAGTGAAATCAAGCATTGAAGCAGGTGAATTCAATTGGTCAATTACACTTGAAGATGTTCATATGAATATCGAAGCTGCCCTGACAGACTTAATTGGGATAACAGGAAAAAAACTACACACTGGTCGCTCCAGAAATGACCAAGTAGCCACTGACATTCGTCTTTATCTACGTGATGAAATTGATCTCATTGTCAGTGAACTGAAACGCCTGCAAAGCGCATTAATCAACCTTGCTGAAAAAGAAGCTGATACCATTATGCCTGGCTTTACTCATCTACAAACGGCACAGCCAGTTACATTCGGCCATCATATGCTGGCCTGGTTTGAAAACCTTGAACGTGATCGTGCTCGTTTTATTGACTGCCGTAAGCGCGTTAATATCATGCCCCTTGGTGCTGCTGCACTTGCCGGGACAACCTACCCAATTGATCGTGAATTTACTGCCCGTGAATTAGGCTTTGAAGGTATCTGTGAAAATTCACTGGATGCTGTCAGTGACAGAGATTTCGCCATTGAATTAACAGCCAATGCCGCTCTGCTAATGACCCACTTGTCACGCTTTTCTGAAGAGTTAGTCTTATGGGCTTCCGCACAGTTTAATTTTGTTGAGTTAAGTGACAGTTTCTGTACCGGTTCATCCATTATGCCTCAAAAGAAGAATCCTGACGTACCTGAACTTGTCCGAGGCAAAACAGGCCGTGTTAATGGCCACCTTATAAGCCTTCTTACACTCATGAAAGGGCAGCCTCTGGCTTATAACAAAGACAATCAGGAAGATAAAGAACCTTTATTTGATACTGTTGATACACTTAAAGGCTCTCTCAAAGTCTATGCAGATATGATGCAACATGTTTCTGTGAATAAAGACATCATGCGAGAAGCTGCTATTCGTGGCTTTTCAACTGCTACTGACTTAGCCGACTATCTGGTTAGAGCTGGCGTGCCATTTCGTGATGCCCATGAAGTTGTTGGAAAAGCCGTACGTTTAGGTGTAGAGAGTAAGCGAGATTTAGCTGAAATATCATTAGAGGAATTACAAAGCTTTTCAGACCAGATACAGGCTGATGTCTTTGATGTACTCACATTAGAAGGCTCTGTTTCAGCTCGTAATCATCTGGGTGGTACAGCACCTGAACAAGTGCGTGCTGCTGCTGAACGAGCAAAAACAAGAATTAAAGAATAATATTTTTTAGCTTCTAAATTTATTTTAGTCATATGAACGGGGTGAGAGGAGATAAGTGGTGTGAAGATTGTTAGGTAACTCTCAATCTTGCAATTGTTTTTACAACACCACTTATTCAAACAAAAGTCTTAAGCAACTTCTGAATTAAGTTCTACTGCAGCTCTTTCCATAAACATTTGAATATCATCACCTTTTTTCCACTGACTAATGCCATATTTGATATGTTTGGCATCCAGAGCAACGTTGTGCATACTTTCATTTAACTTTTTAATCAGTACTTCTGCTGATTGATAGGCCGTTTCAGGTAAAAGTAAAACAAAGTCATAGTCTTCAAGGTGACCCACAATATCTGCCCAACGCATTTGATCTTTCAATAATTGACTGATCATTAAACGCATTTGCTCAATTTTTTCACTAGAGGGTGTTTTTTGATCAACCGTGTCACCAAGCTGATAATTCACATTCATAAGCACTAAAGACAGGGGATTATTGTATCGACGACTCCTGGAAACCTCTGAGCTTAATGTTTGAAACATACTATGGTGATTCAACATACCTGTGACTGAGTCATGTGACATTTTATGAGTCAGAGTACTTTCCAATTGCATAAGCTGTTTTTCTGACTGAACTTTTTTGCTAGCGTCCGCATAATAACAAACGGTCAAATTCTGATTTTCCTGGCCAAATTGTTCGCCATTGAAATTCATAACATCCTGTAATTCAATCCATTTATCTAAAATACCAGCAAAAATTTCTACTCGTACGGTCGCATTAAGCACTTGCGCCAAGCAAGGCTCTTTTATATCATTTTCTGATAAACCAATCAGAGACTCTCTCTCCAACCCAATAAAATCACAAAAAGCCTGGTTCAACCAAAAAATACGCTTCTGCTCATCAACGATGATGATAAAAGAAGGACTGTTTTCTAACAAATTTAAGCACAGTGATGAGTTGATATCTGGAATTGGCATTATTAACACCTGTTTTTCTATAATAAAGTTTGCAATAATTCATTAATAATGACTCAAGTATAACACTTAATTTGACTTTTTTTTATTCAAGCACTTCATATTCAGTGTTACATCGCAAATGTTTACTTTTCCCAACAATTTAGATATATCCAAACTGCCTCACATAATGCCTTAAATTCATTGGCCTTGAAATGTACATTTTATTATTTACTGCTATAATTTTGTGTAACAAATGTCGCTCTAGCAGTAAATTTCTATAGGTTTAAACCAATACAATGACTGTTCTACAAAAAAACTTTTTTTATGACTCCTAGAACAAAAACACACCATCAGAAAACAACAGACAAGTTTTATCTTGAAAACCTTGATCATAAAAAAATATTACGTAAATTTTTACGCCTTAACAATTTAAAACTTCAACGAACCCAAGAATCACTCAAGCAACGACAGGCCGAATTTTTACAATTATTGCCACTCTTATTCCATGTAAATCATCCCTCTTTACCAGGCTTTGTCTCCACACAATGCCCTTCCGGTATTTCTAAATTTACACCCGACAAAGACAGCATTCGCTATGCAAGAAAAATATCTAAGTCTTTTGAATATAAACGCCGTGCCTATCGACAATATGATATTCATGCACTCTACTTAATGGGCAGCACTGGAACAATTGCTTATTCAGACAAGAGTGATTTTGATATCTGGGTATGTCATCGAGAAGATCTCACTCAAATTGAACTCAAAGAATTACAAATAAAAACAGAACATCTCACACAGTGGTGCCTGGAGTTCCACCTTGAGGTTAATTTCTTTTTAATTCATACGGACAATTTTCGTCAGGGAAAAATTGACAAACTGTCTTCGGAAAGCAGTGGTACTACACAACATTTACTTTTGTTGGAAGAATTCTATCGAACATCGATGCTTTTAGTTGGTCGCTATCCTATTTGGTGGATAGTCCCCCCTCAATTTGAAAAAGAATATGATGAATATGTAGAAAATATTATCCACAAACGTCTACTCAATGAACATGATTTTTTGAATTTTGGCTCAATTAATCACATTCTAGCAGAAGAATTTTATGGTGCAACTTTATGGCACATCTACAAAGGAATTGACTCTCCCTATAAATCAATCTTAAAACTATTATTAATGGAGTGCTATGCCAAAGAACATCCTAATATTAACCTTCTTTGTTTTCAGTTTAAGCAACTAATCTACGAAAAAGAAACACCAGATATCAATGAACTTGATCCTTACATCATGATGATGGATAAAATCACGACTCATCTAATCGCTGAAAACAGTTTAAATCGTCTCGATCTTGCCAGGCAATGTTTATATTTGAAAGTAAATGAATCTTTAACTGAATTAAAAACAGCACCATCACATAGCTGGCGCCATACAATCATGAACGATCTGGTATCACAATGGCAATGGAAACAACCTAAACTTTTATTACTCGATGGACGAAATCAATGGAAAATTGATGAAGTCAGTAAAGAACATAGGAACATAATTGAATCTCTAACCTATAGCTATCGAAAGTTATCAGATTACTTTCGTTATCAAAATAAAGACATACGTATTAGTAAACGAGATTTGCATATTTTGGGTAGAAAACTCTATGCTGCATTTGAAAACAGAGCGGGGAAAATTGAAGTCATAGGCCATGATACTGAAATTGATCTCTATGAACCACATGTCTCATTACACACTATTAGCTCAAAATCTAAATCTCATTCAAACAAAGATACTGGATGGGCCATGTATGTTGGAGCATTTAATAGCCTAAGTAAAACGTCACCTCCACCAATAAAAAAATCAACACATTTGCTCAAATTATTATGCTGGGGATTTTTTAATCGAGTCATAAATAACCAGACAAATTTTATATTAAGCAAAGACATCGAAGTACTTAACGCACGTGAAATTAAACAAATCATAGAAACTTTAGAGAATGTATTTCCTGAAGCGACACCAGGTCGTGCTGGCATGGAAGAACTTGTGAAACCCGCACAACTGAACTTAAATATTTTATTCTTAAATATTGGTATAGATCCATTTTTAAAATATCATTCAAGTGGCACCCAAATTACAACGAAGCAAACTAACGCACTCAACTACAGTTCAATGCATGAAAACCTTCTTATTACAATTGATCAAGTCTTATTAACCAGCTGGCGTGAGGTTATGACTCAACATTTTGAAGGTGAAACAGGTTTGTTGGAATGCCTTTGCCATTATTTAAAATGGAATCATGAAACTGAAATAGCTCAAAACTCATCCATTCCAAAACGTCCGACTCTAGTGTGTTGTTTTTCATCAGTTCGTGGTGACGCCATATCCAGATGCATTAGTGAATTATTCAATAATGTCTTAGATGCATTTCACGGTGATGATAAAGCATTTAATACACGTTACTTATTTTCAGTCGAAGAGAGCTTTTATATCCTATGGCAAGATGAGAGTGGAACCAAATATCAAAAAATTCCCGATCAAAAAGAATTATTGAGAGAACTATCTTACCCACTGGCAAAATTTAACTCTCTAACAATTGATCCTGATTTCTCAGATTTTAAAGTATTAAAGCTTATTTATAGTAAAAATAAAGAAAACCATATTCAATTGTTTTATCAAAATCATCGTAAAACAGCAGATATTTATATTATTGACGAGCGTGGTAGTTTGTATCACCAAACAACAGACATTGAAAGTAATAGTATTCACATCAATCATTTTGTATTATTTTTAGATTCCGTAGTGAATCGACTGAGTTACAGCAGTAGTTATTTTGATAGCTCATATGATAATGTTATGGACAGTACATTTGAGGATTCACTCACCTTATCATTGGCTGCTCTTAATTTAGATGAACCAGAAATAGACCTCCAGTTAGAAGTTTTTGAAATACAAAAGCAATCTCCAGGTCAGCTAATTCTTGAAGAACAATTTTCAAAGCTGCAAAGCATGCCTGCCCAGTTTTTTAGAATTCAGGTCATTGCTGATTTAAATAAAGATGGCAGTCGACGGTATGTCATTTATGCTAACGACAAAGAATTTAACTCATTTGAGTATGGCCGAGACATATACAAAAAAGTAGCTGAAGAAGTGATTACAACCAGACAAAGCAAACAACGTTATCCTATTTACATTACAGATATTGATTTATCTCCTGAGCTTAGAGAGGCTGAAAGCAGTCATGGTATTCAGTCAACTCAATTGCTTAAATTTAAGCATGAAATTGAGCGTCGATTAAATCAGGCAATAAAAAATCTTTAAAATTAGTTTTTATTCTAAAGCTGAAACACTTTCTATAATTAACTCAATATCATGCTGCCAACGCTGGAAAATTTCATGTAACTCAGCATCTTTTTGATCAGGATCAGGTGCATAAGTTTTTTCAATAAAATGAGGAGACATGGCGGTTAGAATAGTTTCATTCTCTTCTGCAAAAATAGCAATAGCTAATGGCAAATAGGGCGTTAGCTGCGGGTATTTCTTAGGAAGCATCTTAATTTCTTCTGCTTTACCAAAAAATACAACTCGATATTTATCTGTCTGAAAGCCCATACCAGTAAGTCCAATATCAACTCGCTGTACAATACTGATTGTATAACCTGCTTTTTTTATAGCCTCCTGTAAAGCACTCATGGTTTCCGGAAAAGCCTCGGTTGAACGTCCCATAATTAATTGCTGATGCTCAGCCTGTACACTTGTTGACATGAGCATAAAGGAAGCTACTAAAATAAAGAGTATGCGGTTTATAAGTTGTCTTAATTTATAGTGTTTCATCTATAGAGTACTTTCTTCAAGCATTGCTTCATATTTTTCTGACATAAATTCACAACCCTGTTTTAATTCATCATTATTAAACAATGAACAAAGATAATCAGGATTCACAGTCATAACCATAACAGTATCGTCTTTTTTAACAATGGTGGCCCGAAAAGGCAAAAACATACCAATACGAGGATCGACTGAAAGTGCCTGATTTAGAAAAGTAAAGTTGCAAAAATAAATTAAATATTCTTCATTGCTTTCATCAGCCTTATCAACAAAGCCCTGATTCAAAGTTTGCTCACGGATATAGCGGAAATTATAACCTAATGCAGCTTGTTTTATATTTTCGATTGTTTCTTCTATAGGATAGGAGGACTCAAAAACCAGAACAGCATTTTTATTTTTCTGTCCAACACTTTGCTTTTTCGTATCCTTAACTTCTAAAGAACGCAAATAACTCACGACATTATTCACATCAACTTCTTTTAGGCCCATTTCAACGGCTGAAACCATAGGCGTTGAATCACGCCCTGTCATAATAATATTTTTTATCATTTGATCAGAAGCAGAAGCTAAAAATTCGTGATTACCAATAGCAGGCGCAATCAGTTCTGCATCTCTTGGTCGTGAAAAAGTCACTCCTGTTCCTTTACCACCAATGCCTTTTTCACGATGACAATTAATACACACTGCTTCATATACAGCCAAGCCCTTCTGAGCATCACCTTCAATTAAATCGTTAGAGTATACAGGCGCTTTTATTTCAGGCTTCCAACTTCGTATATAATGAATAATACCCTCAATTTGTCTTTCTGTCAGTGACGTGAATGCAGGCATAATACGACCAGGACGTCCCATCTTTATGGTTTGATGCAAATAGTGATCTGATGTGGTCCTTAAAAAATCAGGTAAATTTAAAGGAACACCAACACCACCTGCACCTTCACTACCATGACAAACAGCACATTTTTTTTGGTAAAGTCGTTGCCTTGAATTTTTGTTATTATTTTCATTTTTTGCTGCCAATGCGGTTAGACAAACAACTGAAAAAAAACATGCCAAGACGATCACAACAAAAGTCTTGTGAAAAGCTCCTGAGATTTGAAATTTAGGCAAAGAATACAGCATGAATTATCCCAAATCTAACTCAATTTTTTCATCTGATTGTTCGGTTAAACACCGGTTCAGAGCATCAAAAAATGATTCACCTGTTCTATCATTTTTCCAATCGCGCTGTCCAGTATTGGCATCTTCAACATAATCAAAATGGTAGCCACCTGACTTTGCTGCTAGCCATATCTGCAATGCTGCAGTTTGCCGATTAATAATGATTTGCGATTTATTTGCCATAAAAATAGTCAAAATTCCATCTGATGATTCATAATCAATTTCATTATCAAGTTCTTCTATTGCATCTTCAATTTCAATGATGACATCTTCAACAAGCTCCTTGAGTTCCGTTTCTGTTATGTTTACTTTTGTCATATTTGTTCCAGTCATATTTCTAAACTTTTACCATTAATTTTCATGAATGCAATAATTTTATCATAAAAAAAAGGGCGTAACGGGATTTTCTCCTGTTACGCCCTTCGCATTACCAACTCAAGATGGGGGGGGATTATCTTTGTGCCGGTAAATTTTTTGCTGACATCCTTTATTTACATAAATGAGATAAAGGATACCTTTTTTACACTAGACTTACTTAACTTTAGTTTCCAATGTATCACTCTTACCTGTATTATCTTTCCAGGTTAATTTAACTGCATCACCAGAAGCGCCAGCAAATTTGAAAGAAAGGTATGGGTTTTTAGAGATTGCAACACCCCATTCTGCGTTCATAACAGCAGTGCCATTATGCTCACAATCAACTGCTTCAATAAAATGAGCTGGGATTACCTTACCGGTTTTCTTATCTTTACGTAATCCAGTTTCCATTTTATGACTGATCAGTGCTTTTACTGTTACTACGCCGTTTTTCGCTTTTGCGCGTACTTTAATTGAGCTTTTTGCCATTTTTATTTACCTGTTCGTTTTTTGCACTTCAATCTAAACTGTTCAGATTAAAAGCGTCTTATAAACTATTTGTTATGAGCCTAATCTTAGATTGATTAACCGCCACAACCACCGATAGTTACTTTAACTTCTTTTCTGGCACTGTAGAATTTGCCACCAGATTCACAAATTGCAATCACATTAGATGTTTTACCCATTTTAATACGAGTAGCAACAAATGCTTCCGCTGCACCTTTCAGGTTAAATTTGCCAATTAGTGGTGTACCATTTTTCTCTGAAAGAATGGTAATTGATGTTACACCAGCTAAAGTTGAGCTGATAGTTACAGGGACAACTGCACCGTTTTCAGCAATATCAGGAGCTTTAATATTAATTTTATCACTTGCTTCAGTTAGTTCTGTACCGATAGAGCCTTTCATAGCACTTTGTACATCTTTTGCATCAAAAGCAGCTTTGTTCCACGCTAGAACCTGAACAGGTACTAACAAACCACTTGTAGCGGCTAAAGCAACAGCACCAGTGGCCATTGTGTTTTTCAGGAAATGTCTACGTTGCATCATATCATCCTTAGTAGTAATTAATGATTATTGTTTTTTATCATACGATGCATATCTAATAGCATGCATCATGCCAACAATATTATTTCATTAAAATTCAATTAGATAGTTAATTTAAAGTCTGATTTTTATATTTTTTATTTTCAGGATGAAAGCAGTTTGCAAGTTTCAGTATGCAAATTGCAATTTACTTTTGCAATACTGCTTGCATGTCTTGTTTATTTTGATAAAAACTTATGATTGCGGAAAAATAACAATAAAAATAGCACCACTATTCACTTCATTATCATTGGCATCTTCAACCCAAATATCTCCCTTATGGAGTTGCATAATTTGTGCACAAATAGCCAAACCAAGGCCAGTACCACCTGCACCGGTTCGAGTCCGACTGGATTGACTGAATTTATCAAAAATGGACTCTTTGTCTTCATCTGGTACACCCATACCCTGATCTTCAATTTCCAAACGAATATTATGACTGCTCTTATAAATACGGATAAAAATTTGAGAGTTCTCAGGAGAAAATTTTATGGCATTCCCAAGTAAATTACGTAAAAGCTGTGCTATTTTATTTTCATCACCATTCACAATGGCGACTTCATCTGGCTTATTAAGGGAGATACTAATACTTTTCTCTTCATACAAACTACTTAATTCTTCAATAACACGATCAGTAATTTTCAATAAATTATAATTCTGGAAAAATAAGGCTTCTTTTTTAAATTCCATGCGAGATAAATCTAACAAGTCATTAACTAAGTTAAGCTGTATTTCACCTGAATAATTAATTTTCTCAAAATAGTCTCGAATTTTTGCCTCATCCACTTGTCCTAAACGAGTTAAACCAAATTGACTGAAACTTAATATTGAATGCAATGGTGTTCTCAATTCATGAGACATATTGGCTAAAAACTCACTTTTTGATCTATCTGCCTGTTCCGCTTTTTCTTTGGCCTCTATTAAGTCAATGGTTTTTTCATCAACCATTTCCTGTAAATGATCTCGATGCTTTTTCACCTCATCTTGCTGCTTTTCTATAGTTTTTATGGCGTGACTTAGTTCATCACTACGTATTTCCAATTGTATTTGGCGCAAAAAACTGGTTTGATTTTCAAGAGCAATACTTCTGCCTTGACTGAAAACGAAACCAAGCATCAGAATAACCATAAATAGAATCAATGAAGCATCCTGAACATTTAAATAAGTCATTATGAACAAACAAACCAGCATCGGTGTCCATTTAATAATAATAAATTGGGTTATTGTTCTCACATAAGAAGACATCGTACCAATTGCCCCGGCTGTCGTTGCAACATTGAGGGATAACATTAAATAGCTAAAACTCTGCAGTTGATCTGCCCATAGCATCATTGAAATGATGACATTCCATACAAAAGCAGCACATAAGCTCAAAAGATAATAATTATTTAAATAAAATGTGTAGTTATGTTTTTCCGAATGAACCAGTTTTTTTATAAAAAACATTCGCCCAATGGTAAGTATCAGTAATAGTAATTCAAGATACCAGTATTGTTGAAAGTATGACCATCCCTCATCCGTTGCAATAGCCAAACTGATGAGTAATACAATATAGGCAATAGGCGATAAACCTGCTCGAACACCAAAATTACAGGCAATACGATAACGAGCATTCTCCATTTGCTCATGATTCATCACATCCACCGATATGGTATTTATGTGAAAAGGATAAAGATTCAACATTTATGTTCTATACAGTCTCATTCACTGTATTCCTTTAATTTACGCCATAATGTTGATTTATTTACACCAAGAATAGTGGCCGTTTTTTCACGATTATCATTATTGGCTTCTAAAAGCTTAAAAATATAGCGTTTCTCTAATTCTGCTAATGTTGGCTGATCACTATCAATTTGATTACTATCATCTTGCTGTCCTGGTGCTTGAACAGAAATAGGAATTTCATCAAGGTGCAATAATTTATTATCAGAAAGTGCAACAGCCCGTTCAATAATATTACTCAATTCACGAACATTTCCTGGCCATTGATAGTGACTTAACAATTGTGAAGAGCTTTGATCAAAGCCATCAATTTCACGATTGTATTTTTTCGCAAAACGTTTCACCATCACATCCGTCAATAACGGGATATCTTCCAGACGATTTCGTAATGGTGGTACTTGAATATTGATAACATTCAAACGATGGTACAAATCATGTCTAAATTTATTTTCCTGTACCATTTTATCCATGGGCTGATTAGTAGCCACGACAAAGCGTACATCAATATCAATGGGCTCAAGTCCACCCACTCGAATAATTTGTTGTTCCTGTACAACCCGTAGTAGCTTTGTCTGCATATTGTCAGAGATATTACAAATTTCATCCAGAAAGAGTGTGCCACCCGATGCAGTTTCTAATAAACCTTTCTTTTGTTTATTAGCACCAGTAAAAGCACCTTTTTCATAACCAAACAACTCACTTTGCAATAAACTGTCAGTCAACGCACCGCAATCAATCACAATAAAAGGTTTCTCTGATGACTGACTTTGAAAATGTATTGCCCTGGCAACCAGTTCTTTACCTGTACCTGATTCACCCTCTATGATCACATTACAGCGAATATCGGCAATTTTATTAATGATGTCATATACCTTTTGCATATTTCCACCCGTTCCAATCAAGCGATACCGATCATCTTGAGCTTGCTGTGCTTTTAAGCGTTCTTTAAGACGAGAATTTTCAGCTTTAAGAATTGAAACATTCAGTGCTTTGCCAATAGTTATTTTTAATTCTTCAATATCAAATGGTTTTTTAACAAAATCCGTAGCACCCAGGCGTAATACTTCAATCGCATTATCAACATTTGAATAAGCAGTGATCACAATAACAGGGATTTGTTTGTCCATATCTCGAATTTTTTCAAGTACTTCAGCCCCCGTCAGATTGGGCATTTGCATATCGGTAATCACCAGATCAGCACTTTCTCGAGAAAAATAATCAATCGCCTCAACGGGATCGACAAAAACATGGCAGTTGTAGGTATCATCAAGATAACGCGCCATTAAACGTCCTGCTTTTGGCTCATCATCAATAATAATCAGTTCTTGCTTCATTTTATTTTTCTACTGCTCTATATTTAACATATGGTTTTTTACAGGTGTTACTCTAAGTATTTTCATGAATGGGTAACCTCATATGAACAATTGCACCACCATCACTGGCATTTTCAATGTTCAACTGACCTTTGTGGTTTTGCACAATTCCTAATGAAATAGACAAACCCAGCCCAGTCCCTTGACCCACTGCTTTGGTCGTAAAAAATGGATCAAAAATTTGATCTATAATTGTATCATCAATACCCGTGCCATGATCCCTAACCTCCAGAATCATGTAAGGTTCGACACCTGAAGAGTCTAATTTTAAAGACAACTCAACCTGACTCTGCTGTTCTGTTGCTGAACTGGCCTGAATCGCATTCAGGAGAATATTGACCAAAGCCTGTTGCAGCTTACCCTGATCACCGCAGATCATCACCGTATCATGCGCTATTATTTCATCAATGCCTACAACTCTCACTTGTGCACGTTTTGCTTCTTGCTTCACCAGACCTTCAAGATTTTTTAATAATTCAGATAGATAAAATGTTTTAAATTCCTTATCAGGAATTTGTCTGGAAAAACTCAACACACCTTGTACAATTTCCGATGCTCGGAGCACTTCTTCATCAAGTGAATGGATATCTTCTAACATAGCTTCTAAAGTCTGTGTTGAAACATTTTCATGCTTCTGCGCTTGTTCAATATTTCGTTTTAAATCCCTATGGATTAAACGAGATAAAGAACGAATGTTATTCAAAGGATTATTAATTTCATGACCAATACCCGCTGCCATTTGCCCCAGGCTGGCTAATTTAGCATTTTGAATCATCATATTCTCAGCCTTAATCCTTTCCTGTAATGCCTGTTCCAATTTTTTGGCCATATAGTTAAATGATTCAGATGATTCTTTCATTTCATCAATATCACTTTTTATCGCAATGGCCTTTTTACCATCAGCAAAGGTTTTTAAATTTTCTGCCAAATGTGTAATCGGTGTTGATATTGCTCTAGAGGCAAAGTGTGCAAGAAATAAACTGGTGAGTGCAGCAATACCTGCCAACACCCATATTCCTTTACGAATACTATCAAACGGTGTACTGAATTCACTATCTTCAACTTCATTAACAATCACCCATGATGTCAGAGAGTCCGGATAAGGGAAGTATTCAACATAATAGTAGTGTTTGTCTTTCTCAGAATTGGCTACCGAACCAAAAGGCTTTTCCTGATAAGCTTCCCATAGTGCTCCATTATCCAGGGTTTGTAGCTTTTCCACTGCCGATTTCAGGTGTGCAAAACGTAACAATGTATTATCGTCATAGAGAATTTGGCCATTACGAGCAACATTTTCTTCATCAATTTCTGCAATGAGTAACTTTCCATCATAGAGACGAGGTGCTAATTCAAGAACCTGATCAATATTTTCCCCCTTAATCGCTACAGCCAGATAACCAACTCTCTTTCCTTCAAATGTTAAAGGAACAACTCCATCCGGTATCACAAGATTATTCTCTTGTCCCATTTCATCACGAGTTTGAGGTAATTCAATAAAACTCACACTTTTATCCGGTAATTCAGATAAAAGTTTCAGTTGATCAGACTGAATAATCTCTTTATCCATAATCGCATAAGGTTCAAAGCCTTCATAACGAGTAATACTTTCTTGTCCTGAACGTATTTTGAGTAATGTATTGCCTCGAATATCTAATATGCGGAAGGTATCAAACAAAGATATAACCGATTGATATTGCTGGAGAAATCGACTTAGAATATAAAGTTTTGAATCATAATCAATATGTCGCTCATTGAAACGAGCTTCATCCAGAACCGGTAGAAATTGCTTTATGGCCAATGATTCAGGTAATTTAAGGATCAGACCTTGATCTTCTCTCAGACTGCGGGCAATTTCGACAGAAATATTCTCCAGACTATTCTGGATGTCTTCAGTGGCATCTTCATGATAGAGGTTTTGCACATAATAAGTCGCAAATAGCCCCAAAGCAGTTGCTGGAAGTAAGGTCGCCAGAGTCACCCAACGAAAAATATAGGATTTTAATTTCACAAGTTATCGATGACCCATTCCTTAGTGATATCAGTTATAATATCGAATTAGTTTAGAGTATGGAATACATTTCAACTCTAACTGATTTAAACTTAATTATAAAATAACTTAACGGGTGAAACTATGAAATGGTGCCGTGCTGAGCTTGCACTTTATCTGATTATTACAATTTTAGGTATTGGCAGTATGATCACAGCCTGTGGACAAAAAGGTCCACTGTATCTTCCCAGCGAAAAAAATTCCCTGGAACAAAACAAGTAACCACTGTTATTTATTCAGCTTTTATCCCCACTCACAAAAGGGGAAACAAAAGAACCACCAACTAGAAAGCAAAGTATCTTATGGATTATTTTAATTACCAAAACGGCCAACTAATGGCTGAAGGAAATAACGTTGCAAAATTGGCTAACCAATATGGTACGCCACTTTATATTTATTCACGTGCAACCTTTGAACGTCACTGGACTGCCTTTGATACAGCTCTTGGCGATCAGGATCATCTGATTTGCTATGCGGTCAAAGCCAATTCTAACTTAGGTGTTTTGAATCTTCTGGCTCGTCTTGGCAGTGGCTTTGATATTGTTTCCCTTGGCGAACTTGAACGAGTTTTAGCCGCTGGCGGCTCCCCGGACAAAATTGTTTTTTCCGGTGTTGGCAAACGCAACGATGAAATCAAGCGTGCACTGGAAGTGGGTATTCATTGTTTTAATATTGAATCCGAAGCAGAAATTGAGCGTATAAATACTGTCGCAGGTGAACTAGGCCTAGTGGCCCCTATTTCAATTCGAGTCAATCCAGATGTCGATGCTAAAACTCACCCCTACATTTCAACTGGTCTTAAATCCAATAAGTTTGGAATTCCTATTGAAAATGCTCGGGCAGTTTATCAACAGATCACGCAGCTAGAACACCTGAAAATTGTCGGTGTGGATTGTCATATCGGCTCTCAATTATTAGAAATTTCCCCCTTTATTGATGCACTCAAACGAGTTTTATCTCTGGTTGATGATTTACGTAAAGATGGCATAAAGTTACAACACATTGATTTGGGTGGAGGTTTAGGTATCCCATATCAAGATGAAACACCACCTTCACCAGAAGAATATACACAGGCAATCAAAGAAGTCATGGCAGGGCGTTTACAAAAAATCATTTTGGAACCTGGCCGTGCAATTGCTGGAAATGCCGGTATCCTGGTGACTCAGGTAGAATTTCTAAAATATACTGATTCAGAAGATGGTAAGAATTTTGCAATTATTGATGCCGCAATGAATGATCTTATGCGTCCTGCTCTGTATCAATCCTGGCAGGACATAGTACCTGTCATGGAAACATCAGATGCTGAAAAACACGTCTACGATTTGGTAGGACCTGTCTGTGAAACGGGTGATTTTTTAGGCAAGGATCGTCGGTTAGCAATCAAAGCTAATGACTTATTAGCGGTTCGCTCTTCAGGGGCTTATGGTTTTACCATGAGTTCTAACTACAATTCTCGTCCCAGAGCCGCTGAAGTCATTGTTGATGGTGAACAACATTATCTGGTTCGGGAAAGGGAATCTATTGCCTCACTATTTAGCAATGAATCTGTCTTACCATAATTAATCATCTCACATGGGCACATCTCGTACTAAAGAAAAACAGAACAAAATCGATAGCAAGTCAGATTGCCCATGTCAATCAGGCTTATTATTTCAGCAATGTTGTCAGCGTTTTCTCGCTCCTTCATCAACTCAAACAGCCACTCAACCAGCAAAGACTGCCGAACAACTCATGCGTTCTCGTTATTGCGCCTATGTTTTGGGTAATGAAACCTATTTATTACAAACCTGGCATCCAAAAACACGCCCAGCTCACTTGAATTTAAATGACTCCCCAAATCGATGGATTGGTTTAAAAATTAAAACCACTACATTGGGACAAGAGAGTGATTCCATTGGAACAGTGCATTTTATTGCCCGATATAAAACAAATGGCAAAGCCCATAAACTGGAGGAAAATTCTCAGTTTGAAAAAATCAATGATCATTGGCTTTATGTAAAAGGCGATTTTCCTTCATAAAAAAGTTCATTATGCTAATTTAAACGTTTATTTTGGCTTAAAATTTGACAAAAACTCTAAAATTGATAAATTAGGCTCTGTATTTCCACTTTTTTCCGTTTATTTATTGATATTTAAGAGTTTTCTATATGTTTAATACTAAAAATCTAATCATTCTATTCATTTCAGGTACACTTGCTGCATTTATTACCCAGGCAACATCATTAACAGGACTCAGCGCACTATTACTCAGTAGCTTTCTAGCCGTTATTATTATGTTGATTTCACAGAGCATTAAAACTGAATCCATCAAGCAATTTTTCTCAGCTCGCAAAGCAAGTAAAGCTGCTTCTAGAAAGGCCAATAGTTCAGCATCTGATCCTAACCGTGAGAATGGTACCGTCAAATGGTTTGACAGCAATAAAGGCTATGGCTTCATTACTCGTTCAATGGGAGAAGACATTTTTGTCCATTTTCGCTCCATTAAAGGCAATGGTTATCGCTCTCTTTATGAAGGACAATCTGTTGAATTCTTAGTGACACAAGGTTCAAAAGGACCACAGGCTGAAGACATAAAAATCGTCAGCTAACGTGCTTCATTTTATCTGATTTAGCTTCCTCCTTCTTTTGCCTAAGGGCACCTGTCTCAGGTAGAAGGAGGAGACAGGGAGATTATAAATCAATAACTTACATCCAGAATTTTTATTATTTATTGCCTCATTTATCGTTTTTTTTGGCTATCACGCCTGGCATTTTTTCCAAACAAAGCGTACTCCTTTATTAACGTCAACGGGCTTTAACAATCAAGCACGCTCTATTTGGATAAAACATATACGAGACAAGTCTCTTGATATATTGGCTGTTCAGACATTACGCAACTGGACTATGGCAGCCACCTTTCTTGCTTCAACAGCCATATTGCTTTCTTTAGGTATATTAAGTTTCGCTTTAACCACTGATGGTCTTAATGAAATTGCTCATGAATTTAACTTTATGGGCTCAGAAGCTCACTCTATTCTTTTAGTCAAAGCCCTTTTATTGGGAATTGATTTTATGTTTACCTTCATTTCTTTTGTACTGGCTGTTCGCTTTTATAACCACGCTTCTTTTTTAATCAATATCCCAGAAAATTATGATTTATCAATTAATTCAAACAATATTGTGACTGCAATTAACCAGGGAGCTCAATGCTATAATCTAGGTATGAGAGGCTATTACTTATCATTACCTCTTAGCTTTTGGTTATTAGGCCCAATATGGATGTTTTGCTGTACACTGCTTGTCACCTTCGTAGTTTATAAACTGGATCACGGCGTCTAATCTCAACAGGATAAAATATGAAACACTTTCTAGTATTCACACTTCTATTTTTTACTTCTTCTATTGTGCTTGCATCTGACAACACTGCTGAAACAAAGAAAGAGGGCACTTCATGGGAAGAAGTAGGGGATAGTATTAAAACCACATCAGGAAAAGCATGGAATGCCACAAAAGAGACTTCAAGTGATGCCTGGGATGCAACTAAAGAGGGTTCGGCTAAAGCATGGGATGCAACTAAAGAAGGTTCCGGTGAAGCATGGGACGCAACCAAAGAAGGTTCCGGTAAAGCCTGGGATGCAACCAAAGAAGGTTCCGGTGAAGCTTGGGATGCCACCAAGAAGTTTTCTAATGAAACATGGGAAAAAACTAAAAAAGCCGTTTCAGATTAAGTCTCTGCCATTTCTGCTCTTTTCATTAAAATTCTCTTAAAACGAGAAAAATCAATGCATCATATGACGTAAACATAAAAAAAAGCAGCTAATTGTGAAATTATGCACAAAATGTCATTTTTTTTGCACAAATCGTCAAGACATTATTTCTAGTTCCTTTATACTCAATTCATAAATAAGAAGAAGAAAAATAATAAGAAAAATAAAACTGCACACAACTTTTAGGGGCGTAATATAAATCGCAATGATTTTTTCATGAGGTACGATTTTGTTTACCCCTAACCATATTCCTTTAAAATAATAACCTATAACGACACATTTCAGCTTTTTTTATACTGTCCTGGCGACACACCCGTCCATCGCTTAAACGCCCTGGAAAATGAACTGACTTCTGAAAATCCCAACAAAAAAGCAATTTCACTTAAGCATAATTTTTGCTCAATTAAATATTCTTTTGCCAAGTTGGAACGAATTTCATCCAATAAACTTTTAAAACGCACATTTTCATCAGCAAGTTTGAGCTGTAGCTTCCGCTTACTCATATTCAAATGCCCTGAAATATCTTCTTCTGTTACTTTTCCACAGGAAAGCTGTTCCAATACAACGGATTTGACCTGAGAAACAATATTATCCGTTTCTAGTTTATTCAGAGCTTTAATAATGGATTGATCCATCATTTCAGCAAAAATATGATTAGCACTGGGTAATTTTTTTCTTATATCTTCCATGCTAAAAGTAATGCTGTCAGACGATGCACTAAATTCAGGCTGGCAATTAAAAACATTTAAATATTTATCAATCTTCTCAGGTGCACTATGAACAAAAGACACCCCCTGCGCTTCAAGATTGTTACCAAAATTCATTCGGCTCATACATAATAATGTACTAATAATCGATTCTGAGCGAGCCTGGAAAGCAGGATTTTGTTTAGAATAGCGAATGGATACCTTATAAAGGGTTTCTGTTCGATCAATGTCTACTTCGTATGCATTAGTCACCAAGTGCTGAAAACGACTCAATCGATGGAATGCACTCTCTAAAGTTGAACTGGCCAACCAGGCATATCCCAAAGTCCCCAATTGCGATGGGTGCCAGGTATCTCGCCCAGCACTCAGACCCAAACAAGGTTCTTGAATAATATTTTGAGCATGATGCCACAGTGCTATTTCAATATAGGCATGACAACGCATGCTGGTATCTTGTAAGTCTTTCTCATGCAAACCAAAGTTTTCAAAAATGGGTCTTGGATCAACGCTAAATTTTTCCATAACATTCCATACCGCATTCAGCGTTGGAACATAAAAGTGATCAAGCTCTGACAAATGAAACCTCAAGTGATATTGTTGTTTTCTCTATCTTGAATAGTATAGAGTGTTTTCCCCATTTTTATACGTTATTACAGTAATAAATACGAATAAGTATTATCATAAATAAGGTTTAATGCGTAAAATTAAGTTTAGTATGACAAAGTAATTAATAATACTCACTTTTTATTAATAAAAAGGAAAATGTATGACAGTACAATCTTTAGATGTACAGTGCCAACACTGTCACTCTAAAACACAGTTTAAAATTGGACATGATGATAATCAAGAAACCATTGAGAAGGCCATTGACAACCTCCAGGGTAAAACCCAAATTCAGGTTCGTTCTATTATAAAAAAACATACGATAGATGCAGCTGAATATGGTTTTGCACTCTTTGCCTGTCCAGAATGCAAAATTTTATATAATCCATATTCTGTCAAAGTTGAATACGACAATATTATGTTGTTTCAGCCTTTTCATAAATGCAGTCGTTGCAATACAACATTAATAAAAGCCACCGAAGCAATTGAAGCCTATGCCTGTAAGCAATGTGGTGAAAAAAAGTTAACTTCAGCTTAAATTCAGCTGCTTTTTTCAAATATTAACTTTATATCTTTTTAAGCTTAATATTGTACTCAGCAATATAACCTCCTATAGTGGGAGTAATTCTCCAAATTGATTGCCGACTGCTATGCATCCAAATGAACTGACATCACAAGTTATTTTTGGTTGGGACCCCTTCTGGGTCTCAACGATTCTATTTGCAATAACCTATCTGGTTGTCATTAGTGAAAAAGTAAACCGTGCAATCATTGCCTTATTGGGTGCATCTTTAATGATCATGCTGGGTGTACTGACTCAGGAAGCAGCAATTAATGGTGTTGATTTTAATACCATTGGCTTACTCACTGGTATGATGGTCATTGTTGCAATTACCCAGCGCAGTGGTGTCTTTCAGTATATTGCCATCTGGTCAGCAAAAAAAGTCAAAGCTGATCCATGGGGTATTATGCTGATGCTCTCTGTAGTAACGGCTGTCTTTTCAGCATTGCTTGATAATGTGACCACGGTTTTATTAATTGCCCCAATCACACTTTTAATCACTCAGGAATTAAAACTCACTCCCTTCCCATTTTTATTTTCTGAAATATTTGCTTCAAATATCGGAGGTGCGACAACCCTGATTGGCGACCCTCCTAATATTATGATTGGCTCAGCAGTCGGCTTAGGCTTTAATGATTTTGTTTATAATCTAGCTCCCATTACTTTGATTGTTATGATTGTTAATCTGGGTTTAATTTATCTCATTTGGGGTAGAAAACTGCATGCCTCTGAAGATAAACGTTTACACGTTATGAATTTTAATGAACGTCAGGCTTTACAGGATATTCCACTATTAAAGCGCTCATTATTTGTTCTATTTCTGGTGCTTGTCTTATTTATAAATGCTCATGATCTGCACCTGGAACCAGCAACCATTGCAATGGGTGGTGCAGCATTATTAATGTTACTGGATAATATTGGCAAATCTTCTGAAGCTCAATCACTCAATGTTGACAAATGTTTCAAAGAAGCCGAATGGATCACCATTTTCTTTTTTGTTGGTCTATTTATTATCGTAGCAGGTGTTGAACATTCAGGTGTACTGGATCTCTTAGCTGAACAAATGCTAGAACTGACAGAAGGTGATTTTAATACCACTACCTTGGTTATCTTATGGATGTCCGCCATTATTTCAGCTCTGGTTGATAACATCCCTTTTGTTGCGACCATGATCCCCATGATTAAATCCATGGCCCCCACCTTTGGAGGTGCAGATATGTTAATGCCCATTTGGTGGTCACTCGCATTAGGTGCTTGTCTTGGTGGCAATGGTTCTTTAATTGGTGCCAGTGCAAATCTAATTGTCGCAGGCTACGCTGAGCGTGCCGGTTTTCCAATCGTATTTTTAAAATTCATGGCTTATGCATTCCCTCTAATGCTTATCAGTATTGCTATCAGCCATGTCTATATTGTCTGGCGTTTTCTATAGGATAAGCAAATGGAAATAAATGTTGATATAAGTGATATTATTGTTCCAACCGCAACCATGAAAACAGGGGAGACGGTTCAGGATATGTTTAAATGCTGCATTAAGGACAATGTGCCAGCATTACCTTATCGAGATAAAGATGGACTGATACAAGGTTTTGTTTCATTAAAAAGAGTCATGGGCAAAGACTGCCTTCCTAACTATCTGGTCGAGCTGGCTGGCATATTACACAATGATATGAATTGTACATCACAGGCTATGGAGAAAATTCACACCCTATTTGGTAAGCCGGTTGATGATTATATTGAAAATCCTTTCCATTTTATCCCATCCGATACCATTCTTATTCGTGCGGTTGCTTTAATGGAGCAACACAATGCCAGCTTCTTGTTTGTTGCTGACTGTGCGGATGATATAGACAAATCACATTGTGATTACAAAGGTATTATTACTCGTTTATCTGTCGCTAAAAAAATGCTGCAAATCGAACATTTAGAGAATCCTTCTTAAAATTAACTAGACATCACTTCCTTTTCTAAATTTTGCTTTAGAGAAAAAAATAAACAAACAGGGTAAAACAAATAAGGTTAAAAAAGTTGCACTAATTAGTCCACCTTCAATCACAGTGGCTAAAGGTTTTTGGATTTCAGCTCCCACACCTTGTGACATCAAAACTGGTATCAAACCTAATGCAGATGTTAAAGCTGTCATCAATACAGGACGAAGCCTGGAAACTGCCCCTTCAAAAACAGCCTCTTGCATAGCATAACCATCTTTAATGCGTTGATTAATACTCTCAACCATAACCACACCATTGAGCACAGCCACGCCAAAAAGGGTGATAAAACCCACTGAACTGGGCACCGACAAATATTGTCCCGTTAAATATAATGCAAAAATACCGCCGATCAAAGCCAATGGAACATTAACCATAATTAATAAAGCTTGTCCCACAGAGTTAAAAGCAAAATACAATAGCAATGCAATTAAAGCGATAGAGATTGGCACCACAATCATTAAACGATGTTGTGCACGTTTTTGGTTTTCATATTGACCACCAATATCAA
>JAPHSW010000096.1 GCA_026196615.1 Gammaproteobacteria bacterium
CGACCTGAGTTAACAGCTGAAAAGTTTATTGAAAATCCATTTGTGGATTCAGAAATTGAGAAAAAAACTTTATACCGAACAGGTGATTTAGTACGCTATCGACTCGATGGTAATCTTGAATTTATTGGACGAACAGATGATCAAGTAAAAATACGTGGTTATCGAATTGAACTGGGTGAAATTACCAATAATATTTCTCGTATTGAAGGTGTTAAAGAAGCTATTGTTGTTGTTAAAACGGATCAAAATAATACTAAGCGTCTTGTTGCTTTTTGGGTTAGTAAGAAAATTAATGAAAATGATATTTTAAGTGAGAGTGATATTCGTCATGCGCTAAGCCAGGATTTACCAGAATACATGATGCCATCTTCTTTTAGTCAAATGTCGGCACTTCCTTTGACTGCTCATGGAAAGATTGATACCAGAGCTTTACCGGATGTTAAGTTTGAACGTTCAATTGCGTTTCAAGCTGCGGAATCAGATTCAGAAAGGACACTATTACAAATATGGTCAGATGTACTGAAAAAAGACAATATTGGTATTCATGATAATTTCTTTGAATTGGGCGGTGATTCAATTCTAAGTATTCAAATCATTAGTCGTGCTAGTGATGCTGGATTAACATTACAACCCCGAGATGTCTTTGAGTATCAAACAATTTCTGAACTAGCTCGGTTTGCTCAAGATCAAGTTCGTGAAATTGATACAGAGCAAGGAGTACTTGAGGGGCAGTTTGGACTTTCTCCAATTCAAAGCTGGTTCTTTGAACAAGAATTTACTCAAGCCAGTCATTGGAATCAGTCAGTATTACTTTCTGTGGCTAATAAGTTTGATGACACTGTTTTACGAAAAGCATTCAATGCCTTGATTAAACATCATGATGCAATGCATTTAATGTTTAATGAAAATAATGATGCCATCGAACAGAATTATCAGACACCTACTGCATTGAATTTTTTTCATGTGGAAAATTTATCTCAAACAGCAGATGATTTAATTCTTGAAGTTTCATTAGAAATAGAAAGTCGTGCCAGCCAATATCAGGCTCAACTGGATCTGGAAAAAGGTGAACTATTTAAAGTCGTTTTGTTTGTAACTGATGATGCAAACTCAAATCGATTATTAATCATAGCTCATCATCTTATAATTGATGGTGTTTCATGGCGTATATTATTTTCTGACTTACAAAAAGCGTGTTCTCAGATTTTAAACCATCAACCTGTTAACTTAGGAAGTAAGGGAAGTTCATTTCGACAGTGGCAACAAGCTCTGAGTTTATATGCTCAGGATGATAAGCAACAGAATGTGCTGAACTATTGGCAAACAATTACAAAAAATATTGCTTCTAGTCCCAGCTTAATTGTTGACCGAGAAAATGATGTCGTTATCACTCGTGATAGAAAACGAGTCATACATAAATTGACACAGGAACAAACACAGGATTTATTAGAAAAGGTAAATAGTGCCTATAATACTGAAGTCAATGATATTTTATTGAGTGCAATGTTATTAGCACTGAATGAAAATAGAGAACTTAAAACGTTGACTTTGATGTTAGAAGGTCATGGTCGTGAATCGATTAGTGAAAGATTAGATATTAGCAAAACTGTGGGCTGGTTTACATCAATGTATCCAGTACAGATTAACTTATCTGAGCAATTATCTGATGAAGAGCCATTCAATACTAAAAGACTTCTTTCAAATACGATAAAAAGAGTCAAAGAACAATTGCGAAATATTCCTGATAATGGAATTGCATATTCAGCATTACGATATTTGCATCCTGATATCAGTGTGCGTCAGTCTCTGATTGTTAAGCCTGAAATATCATTCAACTATTTAGGTCAAACAGCTAATCTCTTTGCTGATAATGAGAATTTTGATTTTGCTAAAGAATCAACAGGTGAGTCAGTTTCTCAGGATAATCAACATCCACATTTATTAGATCTAAGTGCGATTGTTATTGATGGACAACTTGAAATTAGCTGGGTTTATAGCACTCGCCATTTCAATGAGAATACAATTGATGAGTTATCAACCTGTTATCTACAGACCTTAGAAAATATTATTTCACATTGTCTGGAGGCAGATAATAGTGGCTTTACTCCATCTGATTTTCCATTGATTGATTCACTCGAACAGATTCAGTTGGACGAACTGGTCAAAACCATACCTACGATGACTGATATATATCCTTTATCACCATTACAGGAAGGCATGTTGTTTCATTCACTTTATCAACAAAGTGAAGAAGTTTATATTGAACAGATGCAAATGAGCCTTCGTGGTGATTTGAATATTGATGCTTTTGAGCAGGCCTGGAACCAGGTGATAAAAAATCATACAATATTACGGACAGGTTTTTTCTCTCAAAAAGGGCTTTCACCATTACAAGTTGTTTTAAATGAATCACATTGCCCAGTGATAATGACTGATGTGAAACACTGGTCAGAATCAGATATAAATCAGTTTTTTGAGAATGATCGTAAACAAGGCTTTGATTTAAATACTCCACCATTAATGCGCTTAAACTTATTAAGGCATAAGTCAGAACATTATACCTTTGTTTGGACTAGTCATCATATTTTAGCGGATGGTTGGTCATTTCCTTTGATTATTCAAGAAGTGATGGAAAACTATGAGCTCTTAGTTTCTCAAAAAATGATGCCTGGACAATCACTGGCTATTCAAGAAAACTCAGTGGATGAATACAAGCACTTTATTCACTATCTAAAAAAACAGGATAGTGTTGCTGAAGCTCAATATTGGAAGCACTACCTTAATGATATAAGCGGTGCTACTGAGCTGCCTTTTGCATCACATCATTATGATTCTAAAAATACAGGTCGTAATAAATTATTAGCATTAGAGTTGTCTCAAACAAAAACTCGAAAGCTTAATGATTTGACTCAGCAATATCGTATTACCATCAATACTCTGATTCAAGGATTATGGGCCATTCTTCTGAGTAAATACAGTGGTGAAACAGATATTCTGTATGGTATGACAGTGTCGGGTCGTCCTTCTGAAATTCCTGGAGTAGAGCAGAAGGTTGGTTTGTACATTAATAGTCTTCCTATTAAGATTCAAGTTAAGCCTGAACAAAGTATTGGCGACTGGTTTTTTGATATTCAACAACAACAAATTGAACACCAGAAATATCATCATAGCGGCTTGAATGATATTCAAGCCTGGACGGATATTCCTGCCGAGCAATTATTTAATCAATTATTTGTTTTTGAAAATTATCCAGTTTCTGATGCGATCAGTGAAAATAAATTATCACTGAATATTTCAGATGTCACTCTGGTTGAAAAAACCAATTACCCATTAACAATTACAACCAGTGTTACAGAACGACTTAAAGTTGAGTTTGGTTTTAATACCAATGTGTATCCTGATACTGCAGTTATAGAAACTATTGCTGAACATTTTGATATTCTTATTAATTCTATTTTAAATGCAGAGTTTGAATGCACGCATGATGTGAAAGTGCATGAGTTAAACTGGTTTTCTGAAAATGAAAAGCATCAGGTTATTACACAGTGGAATCAAACACAGCATGATTATCATGATCAAGCCTGTTTGCATCAGATGATTGAGCAACATGCTCAGAAGACACCAGATGCTACTGCTGTTGTTTATGATGACTTGCAAAACAAGCAATCTCTTACATTTACACAATTAAATACACAGGCTAATCAATTGGCCCATTATTTAATAGAGCAGGGAATTAAAACGGGTGATTTTGTTGGTCTTTGTTTTGAACGACATGTGGATCTCGTTGTTGCTATAGCTGCAATTCTTAAAGCCGGTGCTGCTTACATTCCAATGGACCCGGAATATCCTGAGTCTCGCTTAAAACATATTTTAGATGATAGCCAGGCTCGTTTTGTTTTGACTCATAGTTCTTTACAGTCAAAACTGAATGACTTTGATGTAGAAGTGGTTAGTCTTGATGTAAAAAAAGAGCTATTAGTGACATATCCTGTAAATAATATTGATTTTGATTGTAGTCCTGAACAAGCGGCTTATATGATTTACACCTCTGGTTCCACTGGTCTGCCTAAAGGGGTTCTTTGTCATCATCGAGGTGTAATGAACCTTTTAAGTAATTTTCATCGAATTCAGGCTTTTGAAGCAGGTGAACAACATACACTTTGGACCAGTATTAGTTTTGATGTATCGGTTTATGAATTCTTTAGTGCATTAACCACAGGTGGTACGATTCATTTATTACCTGAATCTATTCGACTAGATGCGAATTTAGTTTTTGATTATTTATCAATACATAATATTAGTAGTACCTATTTACCTCCTTTTTTCTTATCTCAATACAATCAATGGCTAAAAAACAACCCTGGAAAATCTGTTTTAAAACGTATGTTGGTTGGTGTTGAGCCTATAGTGGAAACACTATTAATTGAAATTCAAAAGAATGTCCCTGGTTTACAAATCATAAATGGTTATGGTCCAACCGAAGCGACTATTTGTTGCACCTTGTATCCTGTTAATTCTGAGCAACCTTCTAGTTTGATCAATACACCGATTGGTAAACCTGTTGATAATTGTCAGATATACCTGCTGGATGAACAGGGGAAGCCTGTGCCTGTTGGTGTGAATGGCGAAATTACCATTGGTGGTAGTGGTATTACTCATGGTTATTGGAATAAACCTGAACTGACTGATGAAAAATTTATTGTCAATCCATATAGTGATAAGCAAGGTAAATTATATCGTACTGGTGATATGGCACGTTATCTTCATGATGGTAATATTGAATTTATTGGTCGTACTGATGCTCAGGTGAAATTAAGAGGCTATCGCATTGAATTAGGTGAGATTGAAAGTCAACTAAGAGGCTTAACTGAAATAAAAGAATCAGTTGCTATTATCTATCAGGATAATACTCTCTCGGACACAAGCTCGAAGTCTGATGAAGCTAGAAGATTAATAGCCTATGTTACTTTGGAAGAAGGTGCTCTTTTTGATCAAAATGAAGTGAAAGTGAATCTGTCAAAATATTTGCCTGACTATATGATTCCTGTGTCAATTATTGCACTGGATAAATTCCCATTATCACCAAATGGAAAAATTGATAAGAACGCATTACCTGAACCTGATATAGAGCAGGTTGAATATATTGAACCACAAACTGAAACGCAAATTGTTTTAGGAAATATCTGGTCTGATATTTTACATAAGGATTCTAATGAGCCAGGAAATATAGGTATAAAAGATAATTTCTTTGAAATAGGTGGTCATTCTCTACTGGCAACACAAGTGATTACTCATATCAATAAACACTATACTATTGAATTACCTATTAAGGCATTATTTGATAATCCCACTATTGAGAAGTTAGCTTTATACGTTGAAAAGAGAGAAAGTGAAGAACTCTCTACTATCAAAGTGACAGGCATTATGCCTGCAGTTAAAAGAAATGAGATTCCATTGTCTTTTGCTCAGGAACGATTATGGTTTATCGAGCAATTTGATACAAATGCATCTCTTAATAATGCGTATAGCATTCCTGTTTTACTCAAATTAACAGGTCAATTGGATGTACAAAAACTGGAAGCTGCTTTTTCAACACTTGTTCATCGTCATCAGGTTTTATCCACTCGTTTTGTTACTATTGGTGGTGATGCTCGTCAGGAAAGACAGCAACCTTCGCCATGGCAACTTGAATATGATGATTACTCTTACTTAGCTAATGGCTCTAATCCCGTTGAAGATTCTTCTTTAGCTAAAGGCTCATCAGAACTTGAACAAAAAGTTCAGCAACGAATTCAATCGGAGTTTGAACGTGGGTTTGATCTTAGTAAAGGGAATTTGTTCCGTACCATTTTGTTGAAGGTCTCTGAAGAAGAATATATGTTGATGATTATTATGCATCATATAATTTCTGATGGTTGGTCTATGTCGATATTAGTGGATGAGTTTACCAAGTTATACTCAGGCATTCTTGAACAGAAAGGAAATCAAAATCAACCCATTCAATTATTACCTAGATTACCCATTCAATACGCAGATTATTCAGTCTGGCAACGTAAATGGTTAAGTGGTGAGCGGCTAGAACAACAACTGAGTTATTGGACTGAACAATTACAGGATGTTCCTGTATTGGAATTACCTACAGATTATTCAAGACCATCGGTTCAAAGTTTCAAAGGTAAGGAATTTACTTTTACCCTCAGTAAAGAGTTGAATATAAAATTGAACAAACTATCAAGCCAACAGGGCAGTACTTTGTTTATGACTTTGATGGCAAGTTTTTCAGTTCTTTTAAATAAATACACCAGACAAAATGATATTTGTATTGGAACACCCATTGCAAATCGTAACCGTAAAGAAATTGAATCTTTGATAGGTTTTTTTGTTAACACTTTAGCTATTAGACAACAAGTTGAACCAGACAAAACTTTTAATCAACTATTAGAGCAGATTAAACAACAAACATTAAATGCCTATGATCATCAAGATGTACCCTTTGAGAAAATTGTTGATAACTTAAATCTTGAACGAAACCTGAGTTATTCACCTATTTTTCAAGTCATGTTTATTCTTCAAAATACACCTCTTTCTGGAAATGATGAGTCTTTAAATCATTTGAAAAATTTGCATATAGAAGAGCAGAAGCTGGAAAATAATACGGCTAAATTTGATTTGACTTTTACCTGTGTTGAAACAAAAGAAGGTTTACGTACAACGATTGAGTATCGTTCTGAACTGTTTAAGTCTGAAACTATTGAACGAATGGCAAGTTATTTTGAAAATATTTTGAATTCTGTGAGTTTTGATAGCGAGAAAAAAATTGCTGATATTGAAATTTTATCAGAAGCAGAAAAACAACAGCAACTCGTCACATGGCAACAACCTGCTATTGAACATAAACCTTTTATGTCATTACAGGCAATGTTTGAAACTCAAGTTGTTAAGACACCTGATGCCATAGCATTACGTTATTCGGATAAATCTTTGACTTATTCACAAATGAATGAACAAGTGAACCAGTTTGCTCATTATTTAATGAAAAATGGCATTCAAAAGGGACAGTCTGTTGGTATTTGTTTATGTCGTTCTCTTGAAATGATTATCTCTTTATATGCGGTTATTAAAACAGGTGCTTCTTATATTCCAATGGATATTAATTATCCTAGAGAACGCCTGTTGTACATGCTGGATGAGACACAATCACCTTTGATTATTACTCAATCCGATCTTCAGGAAAAGTTAGACATTGCATCAGAACGAGTTTTTCTGGTTGATAAGCAATGGTCTGAATTAAGTTCAATGTTAATGGATAATCTTCCAGAGCAAAATTTGAGAGAAGAGGCGCTATATACAATATTTACCTCTGGTTCTACTGGTCAACCAAAAGGTGCTCGTGTTAAACATCGTGGTGAATTGAATCTATTGCCCTGGTATATAGATGATTTTAATATGTCAACTGATGATAATATTCTTTTGATGAGTGCTTTTGGTTTCGATTTGACACAAAAAAACTTGTTTGCTCCTCTAATGTGCGGTGCTACTTTAGTTATCCCAGAAATTGACCACTATGATAATGACTATTTGATTCAATTAATTGAACAAGAAAATATTAGTTGGTTAAATTGTGCGCCAAGTGCTTTTTATCCTTTGATTGAAAATGATAAACATTGGTCCTTTGTTAAGAGTTTACGTTATGTCTTTTTGGGTGGTGAGCCTATTAGTCTACATAAAGTACAGTCCTGGAATCAGCAGTCTCAGTGTAAACTTGTTAATTCATATGGCCCAACAGAATGTACAGATATTGCTTCTTATCATGTTCTGGATACCTCAAAAGATGAGAGTTTTCCTATCGGTAAGGCAAATCATAATGTTCAGCTTTATATTCTTAATGAAGAGTTGCAACTTATTCCAGAAGGAAATATTGGTGAACTTTATATTGGTGGTGAAAGTCTTGGCTTAGGTTATATTAATCAGCCTGAATTAACTTCTGAGGCTTTTGTTGCTTCTCCTTTTGCTACGAATCAGTCTCCAGATGAACTCATTTATAAAACAGGTGATTTAGTTCGTTATAAAAATGATGGAATTATTGAGTATATTGGCCGTGTAGACTTCCAGGTCAAGCTTCGTGGGTTGCGTATTGAACTGGGTGAAATTGAATATCAGTTAGTGAGAAATTCTAAAATTTCAAATGTTGCTGTTCGCATTGTTAAAGATGTCAACAATATTGAGCAATTGGTCGCTTATATCGTGCCTGCTCAGAATTGTTCTGAATCACTAAATATTAATCAATTACGCGGTGACCTGTCTGAACATTTACCTGATTATATGTTACCTAACTTTATTATTGAAATGGACTCATTGCCTCTTACTCCCAATGGAAAAGTTGATAATAAAGCGCTACCAGAATTAAATGCTATTGACCATTCTGATAGCTATAAAGCACCTGAAACACCTGTTCAAATGAGGTTGGCTGATATCTGGAGTGAGATATTGGGAGTAAATCCCATTAGTTGCTTAGATAACTTTTTTAATTTAGGTGGTAATTCTCTTATCGCTGTGAGAGTTTTATCTAAAGTAAATGTAATTTTTAGTCTACAACTGACAGTAAAATCACTTTTTGAACAACCGATACTTGAACACTTTGCAGCACTGATTGATGACCAAAATGAAGCTGGTTACAAACAAATCAAAGAAATAATTAAACCAACTCAAAGGCCAGATGTTTTACCGCTGAGTCATGCTCAAAATCGACTATGGTTTATTGAGCAAATGAATCCTGAGGATGCTGCTTATAATATTTCATCGGCACTGAAAATCAATGGCAAGCTTGATGTTGTTATTGTTGAAAATACTTTTAGACAAATAATAAAACGTCATGAGTCATTAAGAACGAATTTTTTAAACGAACAGGGTCAAGCTGTACAAGTCATTCATCGTGCAAATCAATCGGTTTTTCAAGATTGGTCTCTTGAGCTTATTGATATCAGTGATTGTTCTTCATTAGAAGGTGAAGTCATGAAACGAGCTGAATCTAATGCCAAAACTCCGTTTAATTTATCAAATGAGCCTTTATTTAGAGTACAACTGCTAAAACTGTCTGATGAAGAATATGTATTATTATTCGCTATGCATCATATTATTTCTGATGGTTGGTCTATGGAAATTCTGCAGCGTGATTTTGCTCAATATTATCAATCCTATCTTGATGATGCACCTGTATTATTACCTGAGTTACCCATTCAATATGCGGACTTTGCTCTATGGCAAGAACAAAAAATGGATCAAAAATATATTGATTCTCAACTTGATTTCTGGAAATCATATTTAAAAGGTATTCCAAACCAACTACGTTTACCAACAGACTATCAACGTCCGGCTGTTGCTACACAAAATGGTTCACATTATAAGTTTAATATTGATATTAGTGTTTTTAATAAATTAAAAGAACAGGCAAAGGAGCAACAGGTCTCCATGTTTATGCACTTACTTTGTGCATGGCAAATTTTATTAGCCAAGTACTCTGAACAAGATGATATTTGTGTGGGAGTCCCTGTTTCTGGTCGTGAACATGAAGAAATTAAAGATTTAATTGGTTTTTTTGTTAATGTCATTGTCATTCGTGCTGATTTATCTTTAAACCCTACTTTTAATGAATTATTAACTCAAACAAAACTCAATACACTGGATGCTTTTGATCATCAGGCTATTCCTGCTGAAATAGTTATTGATGCTGTTCAGCCTGTACGTGATACCAGTCATGCCCCAATTGCACAGGTTGGATTTAGTTATACTGATGCTTCTGGTCAAGATTTAGCGAATACGATTCCTGGCATTAGTTTTGACTCCATCGAGATTGAAACACATTCTGCTAAATATGATGTGACTCTCTCTTTAAGTGAAACAGAACAGGGCTTACGATGCGAATTAGAATTCAATACTGATTTATTCAAAGAATCTACCATTGCCAATATGGCAAAACACTTTGGTTCACTTTTGGATATTATTAGTAAAGAACCTGAACGTTCTGTTGAATCTATTTCTTTATTGCATACGGATGAGCTTTATTCTTTATTGGATTGCTCTATAGATGAATTTGAAGCAATTGAACCTCTGGCATCAACTCAGCGAGATATTTTCTTACAGTCATTGATGAATGAAGATGGCTTACAAAATTGTATGGGGTATTTGACCGAATCTAATGGTGACTTTAAACCAGATGTTTGGTATGACGCACTTGAATTATTGTATCAATATGAGCCTTATTTAAGAGCGGAGTTTCGTGCTTCTACTGAATCATTGACTGATCTTGCTTATCAATGTATTCGACGGAATAGAACACCAAACTATCAATTTGTGGATCTTTCCTTTGAATATGAGCCTCATAAAGCAGCACAAAAATGGATTAAGAAAGAGACTTATAAGTCATATAAAGTAACTCATACTGATTTGGTGACTCATTATGTTTTTAAAATTGACGAGCAAAGGCATTATGTTGCGGCAGCTTTCCATCATATTATGTTAGATGGTGTTGGTGGATATATGCTTTGGAAGAAGTTGACTTATATCTATAATGCTTTAATTGATGGTAGCATTGATAATAAAACTTATGAACATGCAGAACCTTTATTCCTTCAGTATGTAAATGAACATAATCAAGCTATGGATCATAAAAATGTTCTTTCATTCTGGAATGAGCAAGCAAAAGAAATTGAACCTCTTAGCTTTACTTTACCAGCTTATAAACAGGATGAAACAACTAGAGAGCTAAGACAAAGTAGCACCAATCCTGATGAAAAAGTGATCCAAAAAACTTTAGTTCTGAATAATACACAATGGACTGAGATTCGTCAGTTTTGTCGAAAACAGCGTACAACACCTGCATTATATTTTAAAGCCATTTATGGTATTTTGCTTAAGTCATATTGTCGAGCAGAAAAGAATTTTGCCATTGGTGATTACATAGGTAGTCGTAAAAAACAAAATATGTATTCATTGGGCTGCTATTTTGAGCAAACACCATATATTTTTGATGTGGAAGCAATGTCTGGTGAGTTAAAAGATTATTTGAATGTCATTAAGTTACATCAGAAAACAGTTAATAAACACTTACCAATTTCTTTATCACAGCAAAATAAAATCTTTAGTACTAACCTGTTTAGGCCGACTTATAATTTTTATGCCTGGCCATATGCAGATGAATTTATAGGCAATATGCAAAAAGGTATAACCTATGCGCCTGAAGTAGCAGAAACACAGCTTCAATTTATTGTTAAGGCAATGGAAAATGATGCCACGTTGATTCTTGATTATACGAGTAATAGCTTTTCAGAAAAATTCTTTTTACAACAAATAAAAGCCATAAGTGATCAGTTTATTTCTGGCCAGACAACTTTGAGTCAGTTGCAATGGATTAATGAAAAAGAGAAAAAGCAGCAATTACATGACTGGCAGTCTGATGTTGTTGAATTGAAACATCACTCTGTTCATGAAATGTTTGAACAGCAAGTTGTAAAAACACCTGAGAATATTGCTGTTCGTTGTTCTGGTCAATCAATGACATTCAACACATTGAATGAAAAAGCGAATCAATTAGGGCGTTATCTTCAGCAACAGGGTATTTCTCGTGGTGATCAGGTTGGTATTTGTCTTGGTCGTTCATTTGAAATGATCATTGCAGTTTTAGCTGCGATAAAAACTGGAGCGGGTTATGTACCGATGGATGTTACTTATCCTGAAGAGCGCCTTAAATTTACTCTCAGTGAAATTAATGCCGCTATGTTGATCACTGATACGCAAATGCAAGATAGACTATCTTTCAGTTCTGACAAAACATTTAATGTTGATAAACATTTACATGAACTTAAAAGTTTTAGTCATGAAAACCTTAATACTGAAAGTCAATTAAATGATCCTTTCTATACTATTTTCACTTCTGGTTCGACAGGAAGACCTAAAGGTGCGACCGTTTCACATCTTTGTGAAATAAATATGTTGGACTGGTATACCCAAACGAGTTATCAATTAAAAGAAGCTGATAATGTATTAGTGATGAGTGCTTTTGGTTTTGACTTGACTCAAAAAAATATTTTTGCTCCGTTAACAACTGGTGCAACACTTATCCTACCTGATACAAATGATTATGATCCAGGATATTTATGTCAGTTGATTGAGGAGGAAAAAGTGAGCTGGACAACGTGTACTCCAAGTGCATTTTTCCCACTCATTGAAAATCCTAAAATTTGGTCTCAATTAAATACACTGGATTATGTTTTTTTTGGTGGTGAACCCTTAAAAGCAGAAAAAATGAAGGCATGGAAAAAACAAAGTCATTGTCAGTTAATCAATACCTTTGGACCAACAGAATGTACTGATATTGCTACTTATCATCATCTTGAAGAATTGGAACACTATGAACACCGAGCTATTCCAATAGGTAAACCTAATGCGAATGTTAAGCTTTATATCCTGGATGATGATTTAAATCTTCTTCCTGCGGGTATGACAGGTGAAATTTGTATTGGTGGAGCCAGTGTAGGACTTGGCTATGTAACACAGCCTGAATTAACAAAAGAAAAATTCTTGCCTGATCCATTCAGTAATGAACCCGATGCTCTATTGTATAAAACCGGTGATTTAGGACGTTATCAAGATAATGAAGGAAATATTGAAAATGTAGGTCGTGTTGATTTCCAACTCAAACTACGTGGTTTAAGGATTGAGTTAGGAGAAATTGAATATGCATTACAACAACAAGAGGGGATAAAAGAAGTCTTAGTGGTTGAGCATAATGGACAATTAGTTGCATATTTAACTACTGATAATAATAGTAAGCAGCAAGTTGATCATTCATCAGTGAAAAATAACCTGTCTCGCTTTTTACCTCAATATATGATTCCTCAACATTTAATTATTCTGGATAGGTTTCCTCTCACTGGACATGGAAAAATTGATCGTCAATCTCTTCCTGAGCCTGAAGCTCAATCAGCTGCAATTTACCAGAAAGCAGAAACAGAAACACAGAAAATATTGGTTGAAATATGGTCTATGGTATTGGATATTTCAAAAATTGGTATTAATGACAGCTTTTTTGATTTAGGTGGACACTCTTTGATTGCTGTTAAATTGATTGCACAAATTGAAGAGCAATTTAATTGTAAGTTGCCAATTGTACAATTAATGCAAACACCAACCATTGCAGATATCGCAGATTATCTCGATCAAGATGGAGCAGAAGATCGTGTTAATTCACAATTAGTTCTTTTGCAAGATGGTGGCGATAATACACCTGTGTTTTGTATTCATGGAGTCGGTGGTAATATTCATACTTTTACGTCTTTTGCAAAACACATTGGCACTGATAGAGCATTTTATGCCATTCAATCTTCAGGCTTAATTGAGAATTCAAAAATTCAAAATTCTATTTCTGAGATGGTTAATTCATATGTTCAGGAAATAGAAACAATATCTCCTGATGGGCCTCTGATTTTAAGTGGGCATTCAATGGGAGGAGTTATCGCTTTTGAAATTGCCAGCTACTTCAGACAAAAAGGTAGGGTAGTGGAACAACTGATTCTTTTAGATAGTCCGTCGCCTAAAGTCATAAAAGAAGAGCTCCGTGATCAGGGATTTGAATGGCTAGATGAAAACACACGAGAACAACTACAAGCTTATATGGAGTTATCATTTGATCATGAGTTTGAGCAGCTGTCTTTTGATGAAAAGCTTGATCATATGCTGGCTCAGATAAAAGAACAGATAAGTGAAGATGATAATATCGTTAATCGAACGATTGCTGTACATATTGCAAACTTTATGGCGATTAATCGCTTTGATACTGATTCTTTATATGATGGAGATATTTTGCTTCTTAAAGCGCAAAGTAATGAAGGCCATAGCCAATATTGGAATGAATTTACTTCTGCTCAATTGACTACCATCGATGTGCAAGGCGATCATCATACAATGTTAGATTCTCCAAATGTAGAACAGCTGACAAATGTGATCTGTGAAAATTGGTCTTAATACTTTATAAATTGATTGGTATTTAATTCATGAAAATCTTTTTAGTATTAGCGGTGGGGCAATTAGTTTCTCTGATTGGCTCCCATATGACTGGTTTTGCTTTGGGGCTTAGAATTTATGAACAGGAAGAGTCGGTTACCCTTTTTGCTCTAGTTTCTTTTGCAACACTAATGCCTGAAATTGCTCTTGGTGCACTGGCTGGTACTTTGGTTGATCGATGGAATCGAAGAACTGCTTTGATAATTGGGAATTTGGGGGCTGGTTGTGGCACTTTGATTATTATTTTTCTCAATATCTATCATGAACTGGAAGTTGTTCATATCATTATTCTGGTTGCCATCAGTTCCTCCTTTAATGCGTTAATTTTTCCTGCTTTTATGGCTGCGACTTCCTCTTTAGTTAATAAAGAACAATTAGGACGAGCCAATGGCCTGGTTCAATTGGGTGCAGCTATTTCTCAAATTGCAGCACCTGCTCTTGCTGGAGCATTACTTGTCGTATGGCAACTCAATGGTGTTCTACTTGCTGATGTAATGACTTTTTCATTTGCCTTGATTGTTTTGTTGCTCATTAAAATTCCAGACCATAAGAAAATAATATCACCTGAAGATAAAGAAAAGAATCAGATAGACAGAGACTGTGTAATAAATGAGTCTCATGCAAAAGGTTTGTGGTTAGATTTAAAAGAAGGCTGGTTTTATTTAAAAGAAAGAAAAGGACTTTTATGGCTATTGGGCTTTTTCTCTATCGCTAATTTTAATTTAGGTATGGTTATTGTTTTATTTACCCCTTTGGTGCTGAGCTTCACTGATACAGCCCAACTAGGAATCATCATGTCTATTTCTGGTTCAGGAATGTTAGTTGGTGCTTTGGTTATAAGTGTTTGGGGAGGTGCAAAAAATAAAATTAACATGGTCTTAGGATTTTTAGCTTTGCAAGGTTTATTATTTTTGGCAACTGCTTTTCAGCCCAGTTTTCTTTTATATGCAACTGGTGCCTTTATGGTGATGTTTACAATGCCGATTATCATTACTAGTAATCAGGTTATTTGGCAACGTAAAGTAGCTCCAGAAATACAAGGTCGTGTTTTTGGACTTCGAACAACAATTGGTAATGCCTTTTTACCATTAGCATTCTTATTGGCAGGTACTCTGGCCGATCGTGTTTTTGAACCATTGATGCAAGCTAATACTGTTCTATCCCAAACCATTGGTCATATTATTGGTACTGGTGATGGCCGTGGTATTGTATTACAAATGATGATTTTGGGAATGATGACCTTACTACTGGTCCTTTTGGGATATTTTCAACCTCAACTTCGTTTTTTGGAAGATAACTTACCTGATCATAGCTAACTTAAGTTTCAAAAATTATTTCTAACCCAGATGAATACTATTTTTTTAATATTAACCAGCTAACACTGTAGGATAGCACTTACTTATCTACTTTTTTTTAAACAATTCTAATTGATTCGCTGTATTGATAATTTCATAACCTATACTTAAGTCCATTATTATGAAAATAGTATCACTTTATGTCGAATCCCTCTTTTATTCTTACTCAAGATCGTTCAAATGTTCCAATTTCAATTGGTTTTACTGTTGTTTTACTTTTAATCCTGGCACTGGTTCTGGTTTCTCTTTCACAATCCAATAATATTAATGTCAGCTTAACTACATTAGTTGAAAAAACAAATACCAAATTACAAGCGGCTAACTCAATGCGAGATGCTATTCGTATGAGAGCAGATAGCCTAAAAAAAATGAGGCTCATGGAAGATCCTTTTGAACGAGATGAAGAATTTCTAAGATTTAATCAATATGCCGGAATATTTCGCATGGCCAGAGAAAACTTGATTAATATACATATGAAGCCTGAAGAAGAGCTGATTATGCAAAAAATGTCGAGTATTTTAAAACTGGCTCAACCAGTAAATGATGCAGTTGCAGAACATTTATTTAATGATGTTGAGACCGATCTAGAGCTCATAGCCCAGGCTGAAAAATTACAAAACCACTTATTGGTTTTTCTTGATGCATTAGTGGTTATTGAAAATCAGACCGCTCGTACGGCATTGTCTCAGGCAAATAAATATTATATTAATACACGTTATACATTATTCTCTATTGCTGTTGTGGTCTTTATTTTGGTTATCGTCATTGCGGTTGTGGTTATTCGCCTGGTTGCTAGTAAAAACAGGCAAGTTTCCTATCAGGCGATGCATGATCCTCTAACCAATTTATTTAATCGTTGTTATTTCGAACACCAAGTAACAGAAGCCATTGAGCAGAGAAAGCATTTTCATCATAACTATGCACTTTTATACCTGGATTTAGATCAGTTTAAGGTGGTTAATGATACTTGTGGTCATGTGGCAGGTGATGAGCTTTTGAAACAAATTACGTCATTATTGAAAAATAAAGTGAGAAAAAAAGATACTCTTGCACGTCTTGGTGGTGATGAATTTGGACTGTTACTAAAAGACTGCGATATTGACAGAGCTTCTTCAATTGGAAATGAATTACGAAACTTGATTAATGAATTTCGGTTTTCCTGGGATAATAAAATATTTTCCGTTGGTGTCAGTATTGGTATCGCACCGATAACAAATGAAACTTCAGATTTGAAAGATGTTTTGATTGCAGCAGATACCGCCTGTTTTGCTGCAAAAGATGCGGGGCGTAATTTGGTTCATGTCTATGATAAACAAGATAATATCCTTGCTGAACAAGAAGGGCAAATTCAATGGATGTCGGAGTTGACAGCAGCTTTGCAAGATGATCGATTTGAACTGTATGCTCAAGCCATTAATCCTGTCCATGGAAATTCACAGAACTCAACTATTAAACACTATGAGGTTTTGGTTCGATTTATCGATAAGAAAGGTAAGATGTATCCTCCAGGAGCTTTTCTGCCAGCTGCGGAACGATTTGGACAAATTACCGATATTGATTGCTGGGTGATTGAAAATACATTCAAATTTATTTCTGCGCATCGAAATCAACTATCGGAGACAGTTTTTTCCATTAATATTTCTGGTCGTTCTCTTGGTGATGTTGAATTTAAACAAAACATTCATACTTTATTTAAGAAATACAAAATACCTGCTAAGAGTCTTGGTTTTGAAATTACTGAAACTGCTGCCATTGCCTCATTCGAAAATGCAATCCAGTTTATTCAAGAATTTAAAAAAGCAGGGTGTCTTTTCTCTCTAGATGATTTTGGCAGTGGTTTATCCTCTTTTGCTTATTTAAAACAATTGCCAGTTGATTTACTAAAGATTGATGGTCTCTTTGTTCATAACATTGATGTTGAGCCCATTGACTATGCAATGGTGAAGTCAATTAATGAAATTGCGCACTTATACAATAAAAAAACAGTTGCTGAATTTGTTGAGTCAGAAGAGATTTTGAGTAAATTACTTGAGTTAGGAGTAGATTATGCTCAAGGCTACGGCATTTCAAAACCAATGGGTTTATCTGAAATCGCATTTGCATGATGTTTTTATATTGTAATCATACCTAAAACTAATATATTGATCTGTCTTTTTACGCCTGTTCTTATCCCATAATAGAAAAAATTATAAAACAATAAAGTAATCCTTTTATTGATGGAATTATGTATGTTTTTTATGTTTTTATAAATATGGCAGCTATTTTACATTTTTTCTCAAGTTTTATGACAAAAGGACATTTTTTTCATAAAAACTACAATTAGTTTTTTTGTATGAATAAAATTCCAATGAATTAGAAGTTTTATGAAAAGTAAATTATAGATAAACTATCTAAGCTTATGATAAATAAGTAGTTGTTGGTGTGGTTAAAAAATGAGCAGTTTATATTGATATCAATGCTAATGCTGTTTCGAGAAAGATATTCACTATTTATACACAGACTTATCCACAGGTTTTGTGGATAAAATATGACAATTTTATTAATGTTGTTATTATGTAACTTAAGGCTAAAAAAACATGTAAAACGCTTATTTTTAGAAGATTTGTCCATGTTTTTAAAAAAACAGCATAAACTCAGGTTACTGTCGAAAAAAAAAGATATTAATTACTAAATTTTAGTTTGTATTTAATGCTTTTTATTGTATTTCGTTCTATAGTAGCTTTATACATAAAATATAATTTTAATAGATAATAAGGCTAAGTTATTAGCAGTGTTTTTAGCATAGCTACATTTTTTTAAACAATAGATATACCGGAGAACTTATACTGATGTCGATCCTTACCAACCTATCTGATAGTGGAAATGCATTGACCATTAAGATAATTGGAAAGTTCCAGTTTCCATTGGCATCTGAATTTAGAAGAGCCTATACCGATATAGAACAAGTTCAAGAATATGTTCTGGATCTTAAAGATTCAGACTATCTTGATTCCTCCGCTTTAGGGATGATTATTGCTTTATGGGAATTTGTAGAGCGTAATAAAAATCGTATAAAAATAGTCAATGCCAATGAAGAAGTCATCCAAATTCTTGAAAGTGCAAACTTCGATCAATTAGTGACTTTGCCCTGATATTTATAACTTACAAAATACTTTATATTCTTCAATTTCAGCTTTAACTTGAATCTTTTATCGTTAATTTGAAATGATTAAGCAAAAAAACGGGTCTGATTAAAGAGTTTAGAAAAATAAATCGTTCTCATTTATAAATAAATGTTATTCTATACTGCTTTGCAGACTTTGAATTTAAGTCATTCATTAACAAATATATAATTCCTTCCCTACAACTGAATTTCTTTAAAAACTATGCTTGATACACTTCCGCTTCTAAAAAAAATTACTTTCCCAGTTATTAATCGAAAAAAAATTGATATTTTGCAAATAAATTTGGGATATCGCTGTAATCAGCAGTGCTTGCATTGTCATGTTAATGCTGGACCAAATCGAAAAGAAGAAATGTCTCATGATGTATTATTACAGACCTTGGACTTTATAAAGTGTCATCAAATTAAAATGGTTGATTTGACTGGGGGTGCACCAGAAATGCATCCCGAGTTTATTTTTCTTATTGAAGCTTTATATGAAATGGGTGTTACGGTAATTGACCGTTGTAATCTGACCATTTTGAATGAACCAGGTTATGAACATTTGTCTGAAGCATTGGCAAAAAATCATGTTGAAATTGTTGCTTCTATGCCTTGTTATCTTGAAGAAAATGTTAATAAACAAAGAGGTAGCGGTGTTTTTGAAAGTAGTATCAAAGCTCTAAAGCATCTCAACCAACTTGGATATGGTAAGAATGATAGCTCCTTAATGTTAAATCTTGTCTATAATCCTCAAGGAGCTTCATTGTCACCAGAACAAATTCAGCTTGAAAAAGATTATAAAACTTTTTTGCAAGATCACTTCGATATTACTTTTAATCAGCTCTTCACTATCACCAATGTGCCAGTAAAGCGTTTTGGTAGTATGTTGATCTCTAAAAAAGAATTTCTTCCATATATGGATCTTCTTAAGAGTGCTTATCAAGCTGAAAATCTTGAAGCTGTTATGTGTCGTTATCAATTAAGTGTTGACTGGCAAGGCTACTTTTATGATTGTGATTTTAATCAAATGCTCGATTTGTCTCTACAAAACAATGGTGAAAAGTTGCATATCGGTAGTGCGACATTAGAAGATGTCAATAATCGTGAAATTATTGTTGCAGGACATTGCTATGCCTGCACTGCAGGACAGGGGAGCAGTTGTGGAGGAGCCCTCAGCTAATTCTTTTAATTCAACATGAACTCTATACGACACAAAATTTCTATAATCATCCCTGTACTTAATGAAGCTGAAATGATTCAGGAATTTCTTAAAAGGCTTCAACCTTTAAGGAATAGGGGCCATGAAATTGTATTAGTTGATGGTGGGAGTCAAGATGATACCTGCATTTTAGCCAAGCCCTATATTGATCAAATCATTGCATCGGATAAAGGCAGAGCAAAACAACAAGCTCTTGGGGCAACATTGGCCACAGGGGACATTTTTTTATTTCTCCATGCTGATACCTTTCTTCCAGATGAAGCCGATCAGATTATTGTTATGGCTTTATATTCCAGGCAATCCAACCCCCAAACCTGGGGAAGATTCAATGTGCGTCTATCAGGCGAATACTGGCTTTTTAGAGTGATTGAAACAATGATGAACTGGCGCTCATGTTTGACAGGTATTGCAACAGGTGATCAAGCTATTTTTGTTACCAGTGAACTTTATAATAGAATTGGCGGGATGCCATTAATAGATTTAATGGAAGATATTGAATTAAGCAAATGTCTCAGGAAGCAAAATAAGCCTGTCTGTGTAAAATCCACAGTCACCACATCATCAAGACGTTGGGAAAAAAATGGTGTTTTGAAAACAATATTTTTTATGTGGAACATGAGGTTGCAGTATTTTTTTGGTGTAAAGCCTGAAGTTCTGGTAAAGAAATATTACTCATGATCAGGAGTGAACTAAAATACTCTTATCCTGATAATCTCATTATTATTTTTGCCCGAGAACCAGTTTCAGGCCTCGTAAAAACCCGGTTGATTCCAACATTAGGCAAAGAAGGGGCTACAAAGCTCTACTGTCGTCTTTTGGACTATACGGTTAAGCATGTCACTGAATCTGAACTTTCTCCGGTAAATCTCTGTATAACCCCTGAGAGTCAACCTTCTTACTTTACTCAGATGGCTTGTGCAGAGCAATTTGAAATATCTGTACAAATGGGAAATGATCTAGGGGTCAGAATGTACAATGCACTGCTTGAGGGATTAAAGCAATATTCAAAGGTTATTTTGATAGGTACGGATTGTCCTTTTTTGACAGCGACTGATCTTCGGCAAGCAATCAACGTTCTTGATGAACACGATATGGTTTTTTCTCCAACTAGAGATGGAGGTTATGTTCTGGTTGGAGCGAAAAAGGTGTTACCAGGAATTTTTAAAAATATAGATTGGGGAACTGAAAAAGTGATGGAACAGACAAGATATGCGCTAATTGCCAATCAACTTGACTGGAAAGAATTGTCAGAACAAGATGATATTGATGTTAAAGATGATCTTAAGTATCTCTTGTTACACAATGATTTTAAAGAATTTATTTAGTTTTTTTATTTGTTTCCGGTTCTTCATCTGTTTGACTTTCTTCCTCAATTTTTTTCTTATTTCTTAATAAATCAAATTCTTTCTCTTTGTGTTCTTTAATGATGCTGGTACTCTCTGCAATATACTCAATTCGAGTATTTAATGTGATGAGTCTTAAATCAATTTTGATTTCTCCTAGTGGAATGGATATTGCCTTATTGGCTGGAATGTTCAGACTTCTCTCAGAAAGTGGAAGATGTTGATTTTCAATACTGACTGATATTAAATCAAATTTGATGTTTTGATTACTCAAATTTTGCAAATAAAGAGTTGTATTGCTTGTCGCAAGATTATCATTTGGTAGAAGTCTTCGTGTAAATTCCTGTATTTTATATACCCAACGTTCTTTTCTTTTGTGCAATTGAGTGACCAAAGTCAATTCAAGTTTTTCTGGAACAATTTCTGTTTCTAATTGATAAAATTCTGTGTATTTATACCTTTCAACTTCCTGGGTTTGTGGATTATAAGATGTACCATTTGTTTGAACAGAGGTGGCACAGGAAGAAATTAGGCTGCCAACAATGAGAATAGCTAGTATAAATTTAAGGTTTCGCATCTATGTTTCCATCTATTTTCTTTTCTATATACATTTTAGTATCGGCGGTAATACACTAATGCTTTAGAGAAAAGACCATAATAATGGTAAAAAATATATGCTAAAAAAATACTCAAACAAATATTTGATAAAACACTTTTTTAATCTCTTCCATCTATTCTCTTTTTCCTATATTCTGAGCACAATTTTTCACCTGAAGTGAGCTTATTTTTTATGTCGATTTTTTCTATTGATGGCCTGTGTTTGGCTTTTGGTACCCATGTTTTACTTGATCGTGCCAACTTTTCTCTGGAATCTGGGGAACGGGTTTGTTTAATTGGTCGTAATGGAACTGGAAAAACAACCTTAATGCGTTTGATTCAAGGTGAAATGCAAGCTGATGAAGGTGACCTTCGCAAAAAAGATGGTCTTATTGTTTCTTCTTTATCACAGGAAGTACCCCATGAAGCCCGTGGTAGTGTTTTTGATATTGTTGCCTCAGGTTTGGGTGAAACTGCTCAATTATTACAAGATTATAACCATGTGCTTCATGATGTCGCTAATGGCGATGAAAAAGCACTGAAAAAAATGGAGCGTATTCAGCATGAATTAGAATCAGTAGATGGCTGGTCTCTGGTTCAACGAGTGGAAGAAACCATTACTCGATTACAATTATCGGCAGATGATTTAATTGAAGATATGTCTGGTGGTTTAAAACGACGGATTATGTTGGCTAGAGCTTTAGTTGTTGAACCTGATATTTTGATGCTTGATGAGCCGACTAACCATCTGGATATAGAATCCATTCTCTGGTTAGAAACTTTTCTCAAATCTTATAATGGCTGTGTTTTATTTATTACTCACGATAGAATTTTTCTACAAAATGTTGCCACCCGAATTCTTGAATTAGACCGAGGTCAATTAGTTTCATTTCCGGGAGATTATAAAACCTATCTTCGCCGTAAAGAAGAAATGCTTCACTCAGAAGAAAAAGCTAATGAATTATTCGATAAAAAATTGGCAGAAGAAGAAGTTTGGATTCGACAAGGAATTAAAGCACGACGTACTCGTAATGAAGGAAGAGTTCGAGCTTTAAAAGCCATGCGTGATGAACGTAGCCAACGTCGTAATGTACAGGGGACAGCAAAACTTGAACTGGATGACAAGAAAAATTCAGGAAAATTAGTCGTTGAAGTCGATAAAATTTCTTATGAATATGAAAATAAGCCTATTGTAAAAGATTTTTCTACCGTTATTATGCGAGGCGATCGTATTGGTATTATCGGGCCAAATGGTGTTGGTAAAACCACCTTATTGAATTTACTACTGGGTGAATTAAAGCCGCAAACGGGTTCAGTTAAATTAGGTACTAAGCTTGAAATTGCTTATTTTGATCAATTACGAGATCAACTAGATGATGAAAAATCGATTGTTGAAAATATAGGGCAGGGTAGAGAGTATGTCAGTATTAATGGTCGAGACCGTCATGTTTTTAGTTATTTGAGTGACTTCCTCTTCTCATCAGCACGAGCTAAGGTATCAGTAAAAGCACTCTCCGGAGGAGAGAGAAATCGTTTATTATTGGCAAAGCTATTTACAAAACCTGCTAATTTATTAGTACTTGATGAACCGACCAACGATTTAGATAGTGAGACACTGGAATTATTAGAAGCCTTATTAATTGAGTACAAGGGAACTCTGATCATTGTCAGTCATGATCGAGCATTCCTGAATAATGTTATTACCAGCTCACTTGTTTTTGAAGCAAATGGTATTAATGAATATGTAGGTGGATATGATGATTGGTTAAGGCAAAGAAAACAGGTTACTTTAGATAAAGAACAAGTAAAAAAAGTACCCGAGTCCAATAAAACTCCAACAGTCACGACAAATAGTAGCACTGTAAAAAAAGTGGTAAAGCTAAGCTATAAAGAACAACGTGAACTGGATAATTTACCGGGAAAAATTGAAAAACTTGAGGCTGAGCAGTCTGAACTTGAAACAG
>JAPHSW010000017.1 GCA_026196615.1 Gammaproteobacteria bacterium
ATCAACTCAAAAATTCCTTAAAAATACAGGGATTTCAGGTTGATATTGCTGAGGATGGTTTATCTGCATGGGAAAAACTCAATTCAAATCAGTATGATCTCATTATTACTGATTATGATATGCCCTATGTTGATGGCCTTGAACTTTGTTCTCGGATACGCCAATCTAATAAGTTTGACAACCTCCCGATAATTATCGAAACCAGTAAAGATTCTAAAGCTGATCAAGTTAAGATCCGTTCAATTGGAATTCAAGCCTTTATCACTAAGCCTTTTTCCCCGGATCGTCTAATTGCAGAAGTGGAGCGTGTTTTAGCCGAAACTCGCTTAAAGCAACATCAAAGTGCTATGAGTCATTACCTGCCAGATTCAGCAATTTCACATATTTCTGCGGGCAATCAAAAAAATAGTGAACCAATTGCTGAAGATAAATTTAGGACTTTACTTTTTTCAGATATTGTACAATTCACCCACACTTCAGGTCATTTATCTTCCAGAAAAGTGGTTGACTTTTTGAACAGCTATTTTGATCGCATGGTTGAAGAGCTCATGCGTTTTGATGCTACCATTGATAAATTTATTGGTGATGGTATTTTTGCTTCCTTTGATTTACAGGAAGAGGGTGCTTTTCGAGCTGTTTGTGCCGCCGCCGCCATGCTTAAAGCCTTACCTGAATTACGAAAAACGACAGGTCTCGATATTCATATGCGTATAGGTATTCACTCAGGTCATGTGATTTCTGGAGATATAGGTAGTCGGCATTCAAGGCGAGACTTCACCCTAATTGGTGAAAATGTCAATATTGCTGCACGTTTAGAGCATTTGGCAAAACATGATGGTATTTTGATTAGTCATGCGACTTATAAAATGATTCAGGATAGAGTGACAGTTGTATCAACCCCTCCTCTAAAATTAAAGGGGATAAAAGAACCTATTAAGGCTTATTTAATCAAATCCATTAAATCCTACCATTCCTTTTCTAAAGAAATGGAAAAGAAACATACTTCAGGAAAGCGAAAAGAAAATTCAATTGAAAAAATTTTCACTCCACACCTCTGACTTTGATTCAGATGGGCTTCTGGTCTAGACTGTATAGAGTAGACCTTCACTAGCTCAGTTTTGTTTGAGTCTGAATGGATCGATAACTCTTTAATAAAAGATGATAAAAATAATTAAATATATTTTACTTTGCTTTTGTAGTGTCCTTTTATTGGCAACGTCAACCTCTTTGGTTGTCGCTGCAAATAAGGATGCTAATTATTACTTGCGGGAAGCGTCTAAGGCTTATAACAAGGAAGATTATCCTCAAGCAGAAAAACATTTCCGAAAATTGCTTCAAATGAAAGTGCCTATGCGAGGGGATTTTTATTATTATTATGGAAAAACACTTTATTTTAATGGTGATTATGAGAAGGCAGCGGATAATTTAAGTGCTTTTACAGAAACGGTGGGGAAAAAAAGTAAATATTATAGTGAAGCGAGCCGCTTATTAATGCGTTCGAAAAAAAAGATAGCAAAACAAAACCCAGAATCGAAGCAAGAGAAGAAGCAAAAGACGAAGCAAGAACAGCAATCCAAACAAAAAAAACAATCCCAAGCATCTAAGAATAAAGCCGTTGGTAATAAACACTCATACATCCCTGAAATGATAACCATTCCAACAGGTTCATTTATTATGGGAAGTAATCATGGATCGCCTGATCAAAAACCACCTCATAGAATAAAGATTAAAAAAAGTTTTGCTATGGGAAAATATGAAGTTACTTTTGCTCAGTATGATGTTTTTGCTAAAGCGACGAAACGGAAAAAACCAGATGATCATGGGTGGGGGCGTGGTAATCGTCCCGTTATTAATGTTTCGTTACAAAATGCCCATGATTATGCAAACTGGCTCAGTAAAAAAACAAAGAGACGCTTTCGACTCCCCACAGAAGTGGAATGGGAATATGTGGCTCGTACAGGGTTTAAAAGTCAACTTGGTTTTAATGATTTAGTTGGTTTGGGAGATGCCAATTGTGATGGTTGCCGATATTTTTGGGAAAGCGCAAAAACAGTTGATGTCGGCAGTTTTGATGCTAATAAATATGAGATTCATGATCTCTTTGGCAATGTGTGGGAATGGACTTGCTCTTTTTATACTAAACGTTATAACGGTCTGGAAAAAAAATGTGCTGACAAGCATGATTTGGAAGGCAAAACAATCGCAGTACGTGGGGGAGGCTGGAACTCATTCAGCGAGATGCTGCGATCTTATGTTAGATTTAATAATTTCCCCACTTATCGTAACAATGATTTAGGGTTTCGCCTGGTTGAGGAACTTGATTAACTACTTAAAATTTGAAAGTAGTTTATCAACGTTTTAACGCCCCAATCCAACTTTCACTTGCACCTTTTGTGATGTCTAAAATAACATCTGGGAAAATTCCAAATATTATAATGAGCACACAAAAGCTAACGCTCAATAATAATTCTCTTGTACGCAAATCCATTGCAGTTGCTATAACATCATTGTGAACAGGCCCTAAAAAGGCACGCTGATAAATTGTCAGGAAGTAAGCTGCTGCCAGAACAATTCCAACCAGAGCAGCAATACCTGCACCCGTATGACTTTCCAGAACGCTGATTAAAATCAAATTTTCTGCAATAAAGCCATTGGTTCCAGGAACCCCCATTCCTGCAAGACCAAAGATGAAGAAAAAGCTAGCCAGTAGAGGCATTGTTTTAGCAACTCCACCGAGACTAACGACTTCTGTAGAACCTGTACGATGATGTAAAAAACCGATCAGAATAAAAATACCACCAGCAACAATTGTGAAATTAAATAATTGAAATAGAGCTCCTTGAAGCCCTTGTGTTGAAAATGAGGCTATGCCTAATATGACGAGGCCAACATGACTAACACTGGAAAAGGCCAACATTTTACGTAGATTTGTCTGGCTGATTGCCAATATTGCCCCATAAAGTACACCTGTAATACCAAGTCCTGCTAAGAGCCAGTGGTAATTTTGAGCGGCATCAGGTGCCAGTGGTACGGTAAAACGAATCAGACCATATGCACCAAGTTTTAGACCCGTCATTATGGCGGCAATGCTTGCTGGCCCTTCCATTGCAATTGCCGGGAGCCAGGTGTGCAAAGGAAAAATAGGTGCTTTAAATGCAAAGCCAAGTAATAACAAAAAGAAAATAGTCGTTTGCAGCTCTGCTGGCAAAGGATTATTTAACAAAGTTATGTAGTCAAAAACAAGTTCACCAGATGTGAGCTGAGCATGATCAAATGCGGCCAAAATAAAACCAAAAAGCAGGGGAACACCACCAGCCATCATAACCATCGTATACTTAACTGCTGCATAGCGACGATTAGGTCCTATGCCCCAATAAATGATTAGAAAATAAATTGGAATCAAAGTCATTTCCCAAAAGAGGAAAAAAAGTATGGTATTGAGAGAAATGAATATCCCTAAGGTTGCAGCTTGTAATAATAGTAATAGAATAAAGTATAAACGGGGCATACTTCGAATACTGTTCCATGAAGAAAGAATAATACCAATAAATAGTAGACAAGTAAGTGGAAGAAAAAGAACAGATATACCGTCAATACCAACAATGTAGTCAATATTTAAACTGGGTATCCAGGAAAAACGTTCGATAAACTGGAAACCAGAAGTAGTTTGATCAAATTGAAATATAACAAAAAGTGATAGGATTAAACTGCTGGTTGATGCGATTAGTGCAATCCAACGAGCTTTTAATTGATCCGCTGTGAGCAGTATAATGATAGAAGCAATGGGTAATACCATTAATAATAGGCTAAGCACAGGAAAGCCTATGGTTGAATCAGTATTTGTAATTGTCGTCTCTGAAATCATCAGGACATCCTTAAAGTTTATTGTTTAAATAAAATGTTCTTTATTTGGGGCATGTTACTTCAATAACATTACCCTGCTATCTTATCTTCACTTAGTGAAGATGACTGTAAATCTCACCTAATCCGTGCATTGAATTTTCAATTAAACCGAGCCATGGCTCAGTATAAAATCCAGTTGTAACCAGAGTTAGAATAATCGTTGCTGCTAGAATTTCTTCTGAACGAGATGCTGGTTTTATCGCTTTTTTGTGCCATGTTCCAATTTTTTGAGATAAAAAAGCACGTTGGAAAGCCCAGAGTAGAAAGCCTGCTGCGACAACGTTACCTAATGCCGCAGCAATTGTAACGAGTGCTCCAAAACGATGAATAGAAGCTTCAAGTATCAGGTGAGCCGCGTCAAATCCAGGAGTTCCTGGCATTCCTACAATACTTAAACCTGAAATTAAAAAGGCAATACCAATAAAGGGGATGTGATCAAATAAGCCTCCCAGCTTTTTTAGTAACATGGTGTTTGTACGCCAGAAGACAAAGCCCGTCATAAATAACAATCCTGAGGTAGCTAGTCCGAAGTTTATTGAAAGTAATATAGCCCCTTCAAAAGCAATTTGGTTTAGACTGAACAAGCCAATAATAAGCACACTGGTATGGCTGACCACAGCAAAAGACAAAAGTCGTCGAAGGTTGACTTGCATCATAGCCATAACCGCAGCATAAAAAACGCCAGCGACAGCAAAAGTAACGATAAACTCATGCCATTGAATTATGGCTTCAGGGAGTAGGGGGAGAACAAAACGTATAATAGCATAAATACCTACTTTTAAGCCCAGTAAAAAAACCGGGGCCATAGCAACTGTACCATGTTCTGCTACCAATGGTAGCCAGCCATGTAGAGGAAATAAGGGAATACGAACAGCCAAACCATAAAATAAAAGAAAAAAGATAATGGAACTGATGTTTTCATTGACGGTTACATCTTTCAGTAACATGAGATCAAATGTCCAGGCATTACCTGTCTCATGCATGTAATTCCAACCCAGCATTGAAATACCAATTGCTAGAAGTACAATACCCGTTAGCATAAACTGTAGGTATCTTGCCAGAGCCATATCACGTTCAGGAGAAGTTGCCCAACGATGTAGCATATAGCCGATGAGAGATAGCTCTAAAACTGACATTAGAGCAAACCACATCAAATCAAGAGTTGTAAACAGACTCATTAGAGTTGCTTCGATCATTAACACGATAAATGGTAGGTGCCTGGGTCTTTCAAGAGGGATGATTGCTCCATAGGCAATCACCATAATACTCAAAATACCTGTCAATAATATAAAGAGAACACTCATACCATCTACTGCGGCATGATAAGAGAGCGGTGCTAACAGGCTTAGTTGTTCGCTAAACTGCATAGCAGAGTTTGATGGATCAAATGTTCTGTATAAATCAACAATAAAGAGCATTTCAACAGCAGTAACCGCAATAGCTAGATTGAAAAGGTGTTTGGAATTGCGGAAACTGTATAAAACAAAAATACCTACTATTGGTATAATTTGTAAAATACTCAATATCGGATAGGCTGATTGAGAAGCCCAATGAATTTCAGTAATTGTCATTTAGCTCTCCCTAAATAATGACCACAAAGGTTGCCAGGATTAATAACATCAAATAGCGAGGCTGACTGAGTAATTCTTCAATTTGCAGCAGATAATGACCAATGATATTGAGTAATTTGAGAAGACCATCACCACCGCTTTTAAGGACCAAATGTTCTTCAAACCAGAAAAGCATATCAGCAAGACTTTCCAAAATCTTACCTGCAAGACCGTGACCGCGGGAAACTTCTTCTTTCTCAGCGGCTTTATGTGAACTGGAACCCTGAATTTCCCAATCAGCGATTGAAGTAATTGCGCTGGTTTGTTCAGGTAGACCGACAAGACGATTAATGACTTTTTCATCAAAACGTTCAGTATCATGAGCAATACTTTTTATTGGTTTTACTAATAACCAGTCGGCAATGGGATCAAGCCAAAAACGTTGTAAGCTGGCTGTGTACAACCAACCCTGACGTTTTAATAATGGATGGACAGGACGTGCCTTGCGATCCATGAGATGCATGATTGCTGGAGCATGAAGAAATTGATAAGCGCGCCAGATGGCATGTAAAACCAGATGCCAACTGGCTAACTCAAACCAGCCCATACCGCAACTGAAAAACATGAGACCAACTTGAGAGGTTGTGGAAAAAATTAAGTTGCTCTTTACATCAGTTTGTACCAGATTGCTAAAGAAACCATATAAAATGGTAAGCAAGCCAATAAATGCAAGTGTACTCATAATAATGGGTGAATTTTCCAGAATGGGTTGTAGGCGAATAACAAGATACACACCTGCATGAACCATTAATGAACCGTAAAAAATAGCACTTGATGGAGTTGGTCCTTCTAAAGCACGTGAAATCCACGGTGCGAAGGGGACTTGAGCTGACTTTGCAATTGCTGCTAATAGAAAACTGGCGGCTAGAATATTGTTACCTAAAGGTGTTAATGAACTGGAGCCAGCAAGAATTTCTGTCCATTCAAGAGTTGTAAGTAAATGAAATGATAAGAATATGGCAATAATAAAACCTGCGTCACCAATACGATTAGTAATAAAAACTCGTGTGGCATTTTTGACGGCAATGGGACGGTCATATACATAAGCAATTAACAGGTAAGAGCAGACTCCTGCTAACTCCCAACCTGTGAATGTTAATACTACATTACCAGACATGACAATAAGTAACATGGCTCCCATAAACAGGCTCATTATCATGAAAAAGCGCTGATAACCGGCTTCACGATGCATATAATTAACTGAAAATCGGATCATTAGTACAGAAATAGTGGCAACTAAAGTCATCATTACCAGGGCAAATTTGTCCAGGTTAAAGCTTAAATTAACTTGATAGTCACCACTGCTGAACCATTGAGCTATCTCCATTTGCCCAGGCACACCAATAACTATTGCGTGTAGATCAACAGCCAGCACAATTAATAAAGAAATCAAAGCGGTTCCATTGGCAATTATCGTTGTTTGCTTTTCACCAGATTCGCCACGATTTTTACCGCTGATAAAACCAATAGCAATTGCTAACGCACCTAGCATTGGTATGAATGGGATTAACCAGACGAAAGCTTTGAGTGTTGAGTTTAATTCGTTCATTTGATTGTTCCTCCGGTGGACTGACGGCCTCTCACATCATCACCTTCGGGTTGACTGATTAATGCCAGCTTTAATGCTTCATTATGATCGGCATACCACTCAGAAGAAGCTTTAACCTCAGGGGACTTATCTTGCTTTCCTTCCCATGGAACAAAACCCTTCTCAGGTTTAAAAACGGTAATTTGATTGCTGTCTGGATCTTTTGCACTGAGAAGAATCCAGCCTTTACCAACCAGTTCTTGAAGAGCGGGTTGAGCGGTATAGATTTTTGTTAAGACTTCGACAGTATGCTCAACAACAATTTGTAAACGCATGGCTTCATGAATTTCAATCATTTGCCTTGGTAAACCTGTTCTTAAATCACCACTACTACCATCCATAACACCAAATAAACCATTAACATTATGAGTAATTTTTGAACCACTTCCATAACGTTCGTTGTCTACGGTAGAAAAATAATACTCCAGACTAATACCAGCACCAACAGGGCCATTGGCAAGAAGAAGTCCTTCCAAAATATTTCCCTCTGGATCCGTACTGGGATCATAGGATATTAAAAAGATACGGCGATCAAAAAAAGCACCTTGAGTGGCACTGCGACGGCCAATAAAACAGATTGCATTAGTTGCATGTCCTAATTCGGGACGAGCCTGACTGAAGTCATAAGAGCGCCCAATAATATGTTTGAGAGCATTTTCTTTGCTTGTTGTTTTAGGATTTGGTGCTGAGGCTAAACGACGACAGCGTTCATGGGCAGACCACTGACTAGCTTCATAGACTTCATGTTTCATTTTTTCAAAAGCATTTTGTAATGAATCTGGAATTTGATCGGTATCATACCAGATCATTTTTTCATCACAGGTGTTGTGTTCAGTCCCTAAAAACCAGGTATTAGAAGAAATATCCAGTCCTCGTTCTTTTAGTAAAGCACGGACTTCAGGTCGATTGGCTATGGTGGCAAAAGTGCGGGCATTAGGACCACTGTGGCGACCACTGCAAGCCCCGCAGTCATAAGCTGCCATATGAGGGTTATTTTGACTGATTGAGCCATGCCCGACAATAACAATAAATGGAGCAAAACCATTCACTAAACCAATGTTGCGCAGAAAAGTTTCAATTTTGTCAACTTGCTCAGAGTCAGTGAAACCAATTTGTTCATCACCTGGTTTGGGCTCATCTTTGGGATGATGACAGTTAACTTCTACTCTTGTTGATATTTCTAAATCAAACTTATCGCGTAATAATTCAGCGAGTTCTCCCGTTTGTCTTGGGAGAAATACTTTGCCTATTAGAGTTAATAAGGATGCAGGAGCTGACAATGCGATAAGTACAGCTGTACTTAATAAGTTACGCCGAGTTTCCTGGTTAATGAGTGCTTTTGCTTTTAAGCGTAAGTTGCGTTTTTGTTTATGTTTTGCCAGTATTGCATCCTGTCCTTTATGAGCTATTTCCTGAAACTCATATGCAGGTACTGCGACAACGGGGCATAAAGGTTTTGGAATGTCATCATCCAGACCAAGCCAGTTGATATGCATACCAAAGTGAGCGGCTGCACCAAATGTTTCAATGTTTGGGTTTAATTCTTCAAGATGTCGACGTATGCCTTCTTCGCGATCATCCATACAAAAAACTAGTTGAGCGTCAGGTAACTCATTGCGTTTTTTCCAACGACCACGACCCTCATTATCGACAAGTGTATTAAAATAGATTTCATGGTAATTGAGTTCATAGGCCTGCAACCAGATGAAACCAGTGGTTTCTTCGTCCATACTATTAATTAGACTAAATATTTCATCGATATTTGATTGTTCTAATGCTTCAATGTCCTGGGCACTGTATCCTATAAATTGAAAAAGTCGAAATAGTGGCCATGCATGTTGACTGACTCGATAGCCTGGTGTTTTTGTTCCCACAGGGCTTTGTTGCCATGTCCAGATCATATTGGCAAGTTTTAGCCAATTATCCTCATTAGAAAAATCGCTTTTAGAGCGTTCAATTTGATGTGCTGAAAGCGTTGCTAAATATTCAGGTAAGCGCTCATTATAGAGTGTGTAACGCACCAGAAAATCAGAGCTACGATGACGAAAATAATACCGGAGTGTTTCTAAACTGGCTTCAGAACGCCATAATTCACTACAGACTCTCTGTGCAAAAATACGCTCCAATACTAAGCGTACAGCTAAATAATCCAACATATTCACAGGAGTGGTTTGACCATCATAGCCTGGTTTTGTATGTCTCCAGAGAAACATTCCTGACCAACCAGGTAATTCCAGAGCAAGACGTTCCAGATAAGCTGTCCAGCGGTTTTGACTGACGCCCTGACGTTGTAGTTCCTGGATTATGGTATCCATAGGATCATCAGATAAAGCATCCAGATTATCAGTCCAGTCATCCAGATCATCAAAAATCCAGGATAAATCTTCATGGGCACTTTGTTTCCAGAAAGAATAAAAACCTTGCTCGCGTTCAGTGTGATGCCAGGCAGCCATACCTTGATCAAGATAAGAGGATAAGTATCGTAGTAAAACTGGGCGGATATCATCCATTAGATCGATACCAGAAACCGCTTTAATAAAACCACTAAGAGTAACTTTTCTGCCAATACTTTCTAGAAGTTTCCCTAATAATTTTCGAGATTCTTTTTGTACCTGCTTGTGAATATGAGAATGATTGGCTTCTTTAGTGTTACCTGCTTTTACTTGCTTATTAAGCATTTCTTCAGCACGATCGGGAGACATATCAATCATATCTTCCGGATGTAACAATAAATGATCTAAATCCAGAGTTTTTAAGATGGCTTGCCAAAGACCAGAGATTGCTTCTCGCTCATTTGATAAAGAGTCATTTGTTGATGAGTTAATATTGCTATTGGTAAGAAAGGTTTGACACTGCTCGATACTCAGATCGCTTTGACAACGTTCCAGTGCTTCCAGTTCTTCAATTTGCCAGGTTAACTGACAATTAGTTACTGGTTTTAGTGAATAAAGTAAGGTGCTGAGAATGATATCTTTATGACATATGGTCTTGCCATTATGTTTATAGATGACCTTATCCAGGTCTAAATTGTTTTGCTCACTAAGAATGCTTTCCAGATTTTTAAGTGTAATTCGACCCTGAGAAAAATACTGGCGAAATTGCTCATCACTTAAATAACCTTTGGCACCTGTAGTGGCTTTTGATTGAGCTAGAGCTTCTGGAAATGATAAGTGCTGATAGCCATGTAACGTGTTATGGTGCACAAAATCTTTGAGTGATGCCTGAGCAGGTAAAACATGTTCAAGATGTTTGAGTAAATGTAATATGTTTTCACGCATTTCATCCATATTGCCTGTTTTACCATGCTTGGATTGAATCGTGTTTTGAACTGTAGATGTTTGACTAGAATCTGACATTTTGCATAAACTCTTGATTAGCTGATGGCTCTCTTATCTTAAACTCGTGAATAATTGACTGAAATTATTGGCTGAAGCATCCATTAAATTCAAAGTGAATCCTGGAAAAAAACCAATGTATAAAAAGCCAATGACTAGAATACTGGCAGCCAGCAACTCAACGGGTCTTAAATCAGTGATGTCATCCATATTCCCGTGACTGGGACCGGTGAAGAGTCGTCCCATGGTTCTTGCAGCATAAGCCGCACTGATCATCACACCAATGCTGACAAGTATTACAGTCCATCCCCATTGCTCAAAAGCACCGATAATGACATGTAGTTCAGCAATAAAGCCTGCTGTACCAGGCATACCTACAGCAGCAATAAAGGCTAAAGATGTGAATATTGCAAATCGAGGTGTGATTTTGGCCAGAGAGCTATAGTCGGAAATTTCTCGGGTATGAGTGCGTTCGTAAAGTAAGCCTATGAGTAGAAATAGAGCACCTGCGACTAGACCATGAGCGACCATTTGCATTAGAGCGCCAGTGATACCTGAAATGTTCAGTGCTGCAATACCTAATAGTACAACACCCATATGACTAATTGAGGAATAAGCTATCATGCCTTTTAAGTCAGATTGTCTCCAGGCCAATAAACCGCCATAAATTAGACTGAATAAAGCCAGTATCATCAAAAATGTTTGTAATGATAAAACGGCTTCGGGCAACATAAATGCCGTACGGATAAGCCCATAGGCACCCATCTTTAATAAAATACCTGAGAGTAGAATACTGACAGGGCTGGGAGCTTCAACATGAGCCAGCGGTAACCAGCCATGTATAGGAAATATTGGCATTTTGACACCAAAACCAACCAAAAATCCCAGAAAAATTAAAATTTGAGTATGTTCTGGCAGTGCTCGTGCACCCTCAAGCATGACATCCATAGAAAATGAATGACCAGGTATCGTATCAAATAAGGCTAGTAAACTGAGCAGCATAAAGACGGAACCGCCCATGGTGTAGAGTACAAAGTTTAGGGATGCCATACTGCGCCGTTTACCACCCCAACGGTCAATAAGGAAAAATAATGGTACGAGAGTAAGTTCCCAGAAGACATAAAAAAGTGACCAGTCCTGAGCCATAAACACACCCAACATTGCAGATTCAAGTAGTAGCATCAGGAAATAATAGCCTTTGGTGCGCTCGGTAATACTATGTGAGGCAAGGATTGAAATAAAACATAATAAGGTGGCAAGTAAAACCATTGGAAATGAAATACCATCGATACCCAATGAAAAAGAAGTACCCATTCTGGTATTCCAGGGAACGACTTTACTAAATTGAAGGGCGCTACTTGTCGTGTCAAATGCGAAAATAAAACTAGCGGCATAGACTAGTGTTAATGTTGCCATGCTGATGGCGGTTTTGCGTATCAATGGTGATTGACTTGGCAATATACTGATGATTATTGCTCCAATGATCGGCAACAATAATAATAATGTTAGACTATACATATAGACTCTGTTTTTGGTAAAAAATGACTTTAGTAAAAATACAGCTTTGCTTAATTTAGGGTTTGGTCGTAGACTTCCATATGCCGAGAAATATTCGCCAAAATAGAATAGTATGGCATAGGATTTTCTGGAATAATGACGGCGTATTATACGTTAAATAGTGATTTTTAGCCAGTGGCTTAGACCCTCTATTTATCACTCGAAGATACAATATTGTCAAATATATTAATGAAGGTTAAAACAATAAATGGTAGCAAGTTCTTACGATGCACAGGATATTGAAGTTTTAAATGGTCTTGACCCTGTAAAAAGACGCCCTGGGATGTATACTCAGGTTGAACGACCCAATCATCTGGCCCAGGAAGTGATTGATAATAGTGTCGATGAAGCTATGGCTGGGTTTGCTCGTCGTCTTGACGTGATTTTATATAAAGATGGTTCATTATCAGTTAAAGATGATGGGCGTGGCATGCCTGTTGACTTGCACCCTGAAGAAAAAATTCCTGGCATCGAATTAATTTTAACTCGTCTACATGCAGGGGGAAAATTTTCAAATGATAACTATCAGTTTTCAGGTGGTTTGCATGGTGTGGGTGTCTCAGTCGTTAATGCGCTTTCATTAAAACTTGAGATTTGGGTTCGTAGAAAAGGTGAAGAGTTTCACATGGCCTTTGCCGGTGGTGACAAAACTTCAGATCTGAAAGTCATAGGTGAAGTCGGAAAACGAAATACTGGTACGATGGTTCGTTTTTGGCCAGATAAGCAATACTTTGACACAACAAAATTTTCAGTGCGCCGTTTAAAACATGGTTTGAAAGCAAAAGCCGTATTGTGCCCAGGTCTGGAAATTAACTTTAAAGATGAAAATAGCGGTGAAACTGAGAGCTGGCTTTATGAAAATGGCCTGTCTGATTACCTTGTGGATGAGATAGATGGTAGAGAATGCATTCCTACGATACCTTTTACTGGACACTTGGAAGGTAACAATGAACAAGCTGAATGGGCTGTACTCTGGTTAGATAAAGAAAGTGAAACATATGATGGCACGCTTACCATGGAAAGTTATGCTAACTTAATTCCAACGGCACAAGGCGGAACTCATGTTAATGGATTTCGTACGGGACTAACAGAAGCCATACGAGAATTTTGTGAGTTTCGTAATCTATTGCCTAGAGGTGTGAAACTGACGCCTGATGATGTTTGGGATAGTTGCTGCTATATCTTATCAGTTAAATTATTAGATCCACTTTTTTCAGGTCAGACAAAAGAACGTCTTTCATCTCGTGAGTGTGCTCCTTTTGTGTCTGGTGTGGCAAAAGATGCGTTTAGTCTATGGCTTAATGAACATACTGAAGATGCGGAAAAGCTGGCAGAACAAGTTATTAGTCGTGCTAACCAGCGTATTCGAGCTGGGAAAAAAATAGTACGAAAAAAAGTAACTCAGGGGCCAGCTTTGCCTGGTAAGTTAGCTGATTGTACTTCTTCCGATTTTAATGAAACTGAACTGTTTTTGGTAGAAGGTGATTCAGCTGGGGGATCGGCCAAGCAAGCACGAGATAGATACTTTCAAGCGATTATGCCCTTACGCGGTAAAATTCTGAATACCTGGGAAGTTGATTCTGCTCAGGTATTGGCTTCCAATGAGGTTCACGATATTTCAGTTGCTGTTGGTGTTGAGCCTGGTTCTACTGATTTGAAAGGACTTCGATACGGAAAAATTTGTATTCTGGCTGATGCGGATTCGGATGGCTTACATATTGCCACCTTGCTTTGTGCTTTGTTTATTCGACATTTTATGCCGCTAGTGAAGGCTGGTCACATTTATGTTGCCATGCCACCTTTATTTCGAATTGATATTGGAAAACAAGTCTTTTATGCGCTTGATGAATCTGAGAAAAAAGGAATTTTGGATAGGATTGAGGCTGAAAAAATAAGAGGAAAGGTCAGTGTTCAGCGTTTTAAAGGATTGGGTGAAATGAACCCTCTTCAATTAAGAGAAACAACCATTGCACCTGATACACGTCGTTTGGTTCGCCTAACGGTAGAAGAAGGTGATGAGACTTTTAAAGTGATGGATATGCTTCTGGGTAAAAAAAGAGCATCTGATCGTCGTTCCTGGCTTGAAAATAAAGGGGATCTGGCCGATATTAAATAAAGATGATTTTTTCATCTTATTGACACCATTTTTAGCACGAGGGGGACTATGCAAGTTTTAGTGGCAGAAGATAGTGCAGTTCTAAGAGCAATTATCATAGAAATTCTAACTGAATTAGGACACTCGATTTGTGCCGTTGAAAATGGACATGAAGCAGTAGAAGTTTTTAAAAAAAATCAGCAACAAGACCAAAAAATTGATCTCATTATTATGGATGCTGAGATGCCTGTTATGGATGGTATTTCTTCAACCTATGCCATTCGTTCAATGATAGGAGAAGACTGGATTCCAATTATTTTTTTAAGTGCTCATTCTGATGATGTTTATATTCAACAAGCATTGGATTCTGGGGCAGATGTCTATCTTCACAAACCTGTTAATAAAGTTGAATTAAGCGCTCAAATTAAAGCAATGAGCCGCATTGCTAGTATGAAGCAAAAATTAGATGAGTTAAATGCCCAACTACAAAGTTTAGCTGACCAGGATGGTCTAACAAAAATTGCAAATCGTAGAGTCTTCAACGAACGGATTAGTTATGAGCTGAAATTATGTACTCGAAATAAAATTCCTTTTACACTTGCATTATGTGATATTGATTTTTTCAAATTATACAATGATACCTATGGGCATTTAGCTGGTGATAATTGCTTAAAAAAAGTGGCCAAAACAATGGAGCGTTCCTTTAAAAGGGAAACTGATTTAGTTGCACGGTATGGAGGAGAGGAATTTGCTATTTTGCTTCATGGTGTGGGTTCAGAGGAGGCGTTACCTCTACTTGAAAAAATGTTAGTTAACATTAAATCCCTCGATATACCTCATAGTGCTTCCAAAATTGCTCAAAATATTACAATGAGTATCGGTGTGGTGACAAATAACGGTACTGACAGTGAAAAAACACCCAATGCTTTTATTCAATTAGCAGATAATGCTTTATATGAAGCAAAAGAAAGGGGGCGTAATCAGATTGTGGTTAATTAAGATTAAAGATAGAAATGAGATATTTTAAGGACTCTCATACCATACTAAGCCATAGCTTTAAAATTAATTTGGAATTTAACCTTATTCTATTGTTCTTTCGTCTTTGTCATGTGTTTAAATCAACATTTCCGAGTAACACCCCTTGTTTTTATCGTTCTTATTCATTAGTATCAGCTAAATCATTATAAAAACACTATTTTCAATAACTTAAAGTATAAGAATCTAATATTATATGTCTGAAACAACTTTCCAGGACGATGGTGCTGAGGCGCAAGCTATTTCAACTTTTACTGAGCAGGCTTACCTGGATTACTCCATGTACGTCATTTTGGATCGGGCTCTACCTCATATCGCAGATGGCTTAAAGCCTGTTCAGAGACGAATTATATATGCGATGTCAGAGTTAGGTCTTAAAGCTGGGGCAAAGCACAAAAAATCAGCTCGAACAGTTGGTGATGTTTTAGGTAAATACCATCCTCATGGTGACAGTGCCTGTTATGAGGCAATGGTATTGATGGCTCAGCCGTTTACTTATCGCTATCCATTAGTCGATGGGCAGGGAAACTGGGGCTCACTGGATGATCCTAAATCCTTTGCAGCAATGCGTTATACCGAATCAAAACTATCCTTATTTTCAGAAGTGTTATTAGATGAATTGGGACAGGGAACAGTTGATTGGGAACCTAATTTTGATGGTACTCTTGAAGAACCACGATTATTACCTGCACAAGTACCGCATATTTTATTAAATGGTACAACAGGTATTGCGGTTGGTATGGCAACTGACATACCTGCGCATAACCTCAACGAAGTAGTGAATGCCTGTGTCTTATTATTGGACTCTCCAGGTGCAACACTTGAGCAAGTGTGTGAGGAAATTAAAGGTCCTGATTATCCGACAGATGCTGAAATTATTACTCCTTCTGAAGAGATTCTAAAGATTTATCGTACTGGAAATGGTTCTATTCGAATGAGAGCCTGTTATGAAAAAGAAAATAGTGATGTGATTATTACCGCTTTACCCCATCAAACCTCTGGTAGCAAAGTTTTAGAACAAATTGCAGCACAGATGCAAGCCAAAAAATTACCAATGGTTTCAGATCTTAGAGATGAATCAGACCATGAAAACCCAACTCGACTGGTAATTGTTCCTCGTTCAAATAGAATTGATGTGGAACAACTGATGCAGCATCTATTTGCTACCACTGATCTGGAAAAGAGCTATCGTGTCAATATGAACATGATTGGTCTTGAAGGTCGTCCACAGGTCAAAGATCTTAAAATGATCTTAGAACAGTGGTTGATGTATCGTTTTGAAACCGTGAGAAGGCGTCTGCAATATCGTCTGGATAAGGTAAATGAACGATTGCACTTACTAGATGGTTTTTTAATTGCCTTTTTAAATATTGATGAAGTCATTCACATCATTCGGACAGAAGATAAGCCGAAACCTGTTTTAATGGCTCGTTTTTCATTAAGTGATATTCAGGCTGAAGCGGTATTAAATCTTAAATTACGTCATCTTGCTAAATTAGAAGAGATGAAAATTCGTGAAGAGCAAGAGGAGTTACAGACAGAGAAAGATTGGTTAACTAAGACTCTGGGGTCACGTCAGCGAATGAAAACAGTGATCAAAAAAGAATTAATTGCGGCAGCTAAAAAACATGGTGATGAACGTCGCTCACCATTAGTCTCTCGTGATGCTGCCAAAGCAATGGAAGAGACGGATTTGGTTGGAGCTGATCCGATTACTGTGGTTCTTTCTGAAAAAGGCTGGATTCGTGCTGCAAAAGGCCATGATACAGATGCCACGGCTTTAAATTATAAAGCTGGTGACGCTTATAAAACCAGTACTCAAGGAAAAAGTAACCAACAGGTGGCTATTTTAGATAGTGTTGGCCGAAGCTATTCTCTACCGGGTCATACTCTGCCATCGGCAAGAGGTCAAGGTGAACCTTTAACTGGTCGTATTACTCCTACTGGAAATGTAAACTTTGTTTCTGTTCTAATGAATGCGAATGAAGAACAGCTTTATTTGTGTACAACTGATGCGGGTTATGGCTTTGTAACTAAGCTCAGCGATATGTTTAGTAAGAACAAAAAAGGTAAAGCTTTAATAAAAGTACCAGCAGGAGCCCAGGTGATGGAGCCTGTTTTAGTTAATAACATGGAAACTGATAAAGTGGTTGCTGTGAGCAATGAAGGGCGGCTATTGATTCATTCCATATCTGAGCTGCCAATATTGGCAAAGGGAAAAGGAATCAAAATTATTTCTATTCCATCTTCTCGTGTTGCTGAGCGTGAAGAATTTGTTCAAGCCCTTATTGTCTTACCAGAAGGTGAAAAATTGACTATTATCTCTGGTAAGCGTCATTTGACATTAAAAATGGCTGATCTTGAGCACTATATTCATGAGCGTGGTCGTCGTGGTAATAAATTGCCTAGAGGATTACAGAAAGTAGATGCTATTTATGCTGGAGAAAAAGACACAGGGTAATAGGAAAGTAGGTTATAAAAGTAGAGCAATAAAACATGATGGGACAGCTTTACTCTGTTAAGCAGTAATTAAGAAAAGCTGGAAAAGTCAAAATCCAACGATTCACTAGCCTCTTGTAGAAAGATACCTTGAATAAAGTGTGCGCCGGATTGCCAAATAACTGACAGGGAACTTGCTTCTTCGACAAAGGGTACAATTGTCTTCACTTTGAATTCGTTAGCCTGAGCACAGACTTCATTTAATGCCACCAGTTTATCTGCATTGGTGGATATATCTTTTACTAATTCAATATCAAGCTTAAGAAAGTCTACTTTTACGTGTTTTAAAAGTGTAAATGCATTTTCTTCTTTACCAAAATGCTCTAAAGAAAAGTGAGAACCTATTTGTTGTAACTGTTTAGATAATTGTTGTGTTTGGCGAAGGTTTTCAGCAGCCTGATGAGCTTTGACCTGAAATATTACTGAATCAGCCTTGAGTTCATAACGTTCCAGATTATGTTTAACCCATGCAAGAAATTTATCATCAGAAAGTGATGCACTGGTTAGTTTTATAATAAAACGGTTATTATGACCAGCTTTGACTCGTTCTGAAAGTATGCGCATTGCTTCTGCAATTATCCAACGATCAATGTGAATTGAATGGTTGGTTGCTTCTGCTGCTGGTAAGAATTCACGTGGAAAAATAATGTCACCTTGCTCATTACGTAGACGAATAAAGAGTTCGAAATTTTCACTACCTTCGCCGAGCAGATTAACAAAGGGTTGAAAGACAAGGAACATTCTTTGCTGTTTTATTGCATTGTCAATTTCATTTTCCCAGTATTTTAAAAGTTCTTTATTGCTCATTTCACTGGCGTCTGGGATGTGTTGATAAACTTGATTTCCTCCTTGCTCAATAGCTGTTGCACAGGCTTTTTGAACATAGGTAAGGCTGCTTTGAGCACCATTACTTGATGAGTTTATCTCTAATACACCAATGCTGCATGTTGTTGTAATACTTTTATCGCTGACATCAGCAATATAATCATCAATTGTTTTTCGAAGATTTTCTGCTGTCTGTAGGGCTTCCTGTTGCTTATCTGTTTGAAATATTGCAGTAAATCTATAGGATTCATAACGGGCCAGAAAAACCTTGTCCCCTGCAGTACTTTTTAATAACCCGGCGAGATTTGCGATAAGTTTATCACTGTTAATATCACCTAGTTTTTCTTTGATTTCAATAAATTTGTCCAAGGTAATGTAGAACAGGTAAGCCTGTTTATCATTATCAATTGCATCTTCAACTATTTCCTCTAGACGTTCTAGAAAGTAACGGCGATTATAAAGGCCAGTTTCCTGGCATTGGTTGTTAAGCGTTGCCAGTTTTGCCTGTAGTTTTTCCTGAGCTTTTTTATTTATGCCATCATTTCTAATAATAATTTGAATGCACTCTTCTCCGGACATACTGGCAGGCTGAAACTCCATTTTTATTTGAAATTCAGTTCCATCATCTTTGACCCCATGAACTTTAAGTGTATTTTCGCTTGATTCCTCATCTACGGATTTTGTTTTGTTTGACTCTGAATAGCGTCGTAACCAGTCTTTTAATTGTGCGCTATCTTCAGAGGAGACTAAGTCCATTACAGGCATAGCTTCAATATCATCACGACTTTCATAACCAAACATTTGGTAGTAAGGATCATTTGATAAAATATGCATACCTTCATGAATGTACGCAATGGCATCACGAGAACTATCAATCAGCTGTTGGCAACGTGTTTCAGAATCTTCAAGTTGTTTGCTTAGAACCTGTTTACTGCGTAAGCCTTTTAGTGCTTCAAATTCTTTTTTTATAATCAGTCCGGTAAGTTCTTCTGGATCTTCAGGAATGACACTACTAACTCCCAATGTCATTAGCTCTAAAGTTTCTTCGGCTGTTTTGTCACCAAGCAAAATAAAGACGGCGTCACTTTGTGCGGTTTTTATGGTATCTAATGCAATGGATACATCTAATTCAGCAATATTATCGGTAAATAAAATAATATCGTAGTTTTTTTTATGAATTTCTTTAGCAAAAAGTTCAGCACTGGAAATAATTTTGGGGCGTAAAGTTAAACCACTATTTCTTAGTGCATTACTGGTTTCTACAGCATCATTTTCAGAATGATTGACCAATAGTAGTTGAATGATATTATTTTGTTTCACTTATTGTCCTGTCACTATTGAGTTGCAGTATTTGCCTGATTACTCTATTTGACTCTTTTTTTTCATTAAGTGCTAAAAAGAGAGTCAAATATAATGAATGATTATTTAATTCTATATTATATTAAGTGTGAAGGTTACAAATCATCCCAAATTGCATCAAAATCACTATCACTGTCCAGTGATAATGTATCGCTTTCTTTAGCAGAAGCTTTCTTTGTGTTTGTGCCATAAAAGTCTTCAGCAAGAGTATATTTAAATCGGGAAAAATGAGAGCTGATTTCAAGTGTGTCTAAAAGAACGACTTTTGTTTTCACCGATGTAATGTTTGAATTTATCAATCGATATTCATCCAGCATGACCTGGTCTCTTACTCCATATCCCAATGCCGTTGTAATTAATGTTTTAGGCTGCTTTAAAATAGGAATTGCAGGTAGTATTATCGCTCGAGATTTCATGCCTTCTTGCATGCTGACAAATTTTGCGGTACTGACTGCAATGGCATTTGGAGCGATAATTTGTACACCAATTTGAACTTTATTAGTTTTGATACATTTCAACCAGCGAATTGTGCCAACGAACCAATAACCTTCTTTATTACCTGTTTCATGGCTAATTGCAATAAGCTCACCCACTTTTGCATTTATGGAGTCGTTATGATCCCATAGAAGACAATAGCCACCAATACTTTCGTTGATCATTTCCCAGTCATGAGGTTCTTTAGGATCCAACTTGTTTTTGGTTGAAGAGTTTGGGGTATCCTTATTTTTTCTTTCTGAATCGGGTGAGAGAGATTTATTCTGAAAGACCTCTCCCCAAATATCACTGACTTTTACTGTTGATTCAACCGTCCGAGAACTGAAGTTTCCGGTAGCAGGGATATTTTCACTGAGGACTAGATTATCATCTGTGTCTGTATCATTTGTCTGCATCCAGTCAGGATCAGAATTTCCATTTAATACATAATGGACATTATTGAGTCCAATTGCGACTTTTAATTGGGCTTTTGCTGGGCGCCTGCTGTGTTGTCTGCTTGGTGCAATTCCCCATGAAAGTGATAGTTGTTTAAGAAGTTCTACATTGATTTCAGTTGTCTGAGTCTGTGGGCCATGAAAATGCTCAATGAGGTGGGCATAATCTAGTTTTGATGTATTTAGTGTCCAGATGTTTTTCTTATTTTCAATGTCTTGAGGGGCAACAAAAGAAGGTTGAGTGTCTTTTGACAGATCAATGACTAATGCATCTTTATCTTCACTGTCCTGATGGGCATGTATATCTGCAAGGGCAGACCATTCTTCCAGTTGTTTAAAAATGGAATAAGTATGGTGTTGTGCCATGCGGTAGGGATCTGCAATAGAGACTAATAATATTTGTAAATAGATATTTTTTATTGTGGTTTCATTGTTTAATTGAAATGATGGATCAGTTATTTTTTTATTCAGTAGCTTTTCTTTATGAGCTAACAAGAATAGATGGTGCACCTCGGACCATTGTCCTTTATATGGTGTGTTGTAAAATTGATAATGTGCAATGATAGATAAACTATCATGCCGAATAATTCTTTCGATAACCTGAGTCATTAACTTGCGTTTACCTGGGCAAAGAAAAAATAGCTTACAATTCATTAAGTTTTTTAAAACATGCTTGTAGCCAATGCTGACTTGCTTGTGCAATTTTTGTATTAATATGGCGATGCGAGCGTGTTTTTCACCTAGAGGAAGCTCTCGGTTCATATTCAATTTTTTTAAATTGGATGCCAATTCCACTATAGGTTCATGAATTTTTTCTAAAAAATAGAGGCGCTTTTTATAAGAGACATGCTGACTATTCGTTTCTTTTAATGTTTTATAAATCGTTTTTGTTGAAACCCTGATATTTGCAAGTGGAAGGGTGTCAAACCATTTATCAATAGCACTTGGTTGGAACTTAAACCCAGACTTTTCTGGCTTGGTTAGTTCTGGCAGATTGTCAAATAAAGCTTGCTCTATTGTTTGCAAGTCAGTTCTCCACAAAATATAGTCGATAGAATATTCAGCTGTTTGTCCATAATTTGTTATGAGGCAAAGTATTTTTGCTCAAATAAATTGAATGGGGCAGCAAAATTATTATTGTTGTTTTATTTATTCTTATTGTTGCTATACATCTAAATTTACGGCTTTTTAATAAGTTTTAACTATAAAGCAAATGTATCTGAATAATTGAGGTCAATTATTCAGATACATGTGATTATGCATTTTAGATAGAAAAATCCTATTTTATTGATTTTTATGATAATTTTAAGTAGTAACTATTGCTTTAAAAATATAATAGCTCAAAATATGTTCAAATCACTAAAAGTATAGCATTTTTGATTGTTTTTTAAAGCTACAACGACTTAATATATTAATTAAATCAAAAGGATAAATAGTTGAGTTAATAACGCTCCTAAACCAGTCTTTGATTAAACTTAATTGTTTGATTTTTAGCCTTAAATGAGGTTAATTTTAATGACTGAGAATAGCGTAAGATAACCCCGAATAAATGGGTGTTTTACTTTTTTCTCCTGCAATTTCTCTAACCAGTTGAGGCAGCATGTAACCTGATAATACACCTCTTAGTTGCTGGTGAATATGGATGGCATCCTTCTCACTGACTTCAAAGTGAGCACTGCCATGTACATGATCAAGCATATGTAAATAATAGGGGATAATATGATTTTCAATCAGTGTCTCACTTAATTGTTGTAGTGTGCTGACATTATCATTAACACCTTTTAGCAGAACGGATTGATTTAATAAAATAATGTTTTGATTATATAGTTTTAATATACTTGCCTGGTTATCAGGTCCAATTTCCCTGGCGTGGTTTATATGTAGCACCATAATAAATTGTAGCCGAGAATCTGCCAATATTTTGAGAAAGTAATTGTTGATACGCTCAGGTTCAACGATGGGAAAACGACTGTGAATTCGGATACGTTTTAAGTGGGGGACAGAGTCTAACAGAGTAATGAGTTCAGAAAAGCGGCTATCAGATAAAGAGAGGGGGTCACCTCCACTTAAAATAACCTCATTGATAGAGAGGTCTTGTTTGATTAGATTAATATTCGTTTTGATTTGTTTCCAGAAATGCCCTTTATCATCATAAGGGTAATGTCTGCGAAAACAATAGCGACAATTAATTGTGCACACAGGTGTGATGAGTAACAAGGCTCTACTATCATATTTTTGTAATAGACCGGGTTGAAATAGACTGTCTGCTTCTGCCAGAGGATCTTTTGTGTATCCTGATACTGTGTTTAATTCATCCTGGACAGGAAAAATTTGTAATAACAACGGATCTTGAGGATTTTCAGCCTGAATTTTATCGACATAAGATCTGGGAACTTTGAAATGAAAGTCTTGAGCTGCTTCTGGAGAGTAAAACATTTGTTGAGGTGTTAAATTTAATAGCTCCAATAATTTAAGTGGATCGGTAAAATGAGTACTCAACTGTTTTTTACTCTTCTTTCCTGTCTGGTTTTCAATAGGTTTTCGGGGTATCATATCGGATTATTTTTATCGTATATTTTGTAGAAGGCAACTTATTCTAACGATTTTCTTCTAAAGAAGGAAAAAGAAATCTGATAAGTTGAGGTTTTTATTGGCTTAAATAGCTCAAATATTCTTTTTTCTATTGTTTCTACAGATGTTCAAGATTAATAGTTTTTAATGATTACTAAAAGAGTAACTTATGGCGACCTACAGCACTAATGAATTTCGTTCCGGCTTAAAATTGATGATTGATGGTGATCCTTGTGCCATTTTAGATAATGAAGTGGTTAAACCTGGTAAAGGTCAGGCATTCAATCGTATAAAAATCCGTAACTTAAAGACTGGGCGTGTTGTTGAAAGAACGTATAAATCAGGTGAATCCGTAGAAGCTGCAGATGTGATGGATACTGATTTACAGTATTTATATAATGATGGTGAACAGTGGCACTTTATGCACCCGGAAACATTTGAGCAAATGGCTGCTGATAAAACGGCAGTAGGTGAGGCTCATTTATGGTTAAAAGAGCAGGATATGTGTACTGTGACTTTATGGAATGGCAACCCTCTGGCTGTCACGCCACCGAACTTTGTTGTTCTTTCTGTTTCTGATACCGACCCTGGACTTAAAGGGGATACTTCAGGAGGTGGCGGTAAACCAGCAACGCTTGAAACTGGTGCGGTTGTGCAAGTACCTTTGTTTATTGCAATAGGGGAAGATTTAAAAATTGATACACGTACTGGAAAATATGTTTCCCGCGCAAAGGATTAAGGAATAACACAATGGGTACGGGCAAGGATGCCAGTAAAGGCGATGGTTATGATGCCTTTAGAATTGATTTATGGAAACCCTCAGCATCATTTGAAATAATAAAGCTCAGAGCTGAAACTCTCAGACAAATTCGAGCTTTTTTTGATAAAAATGAAGTTTTAGAAGTAGATACTCCGGTCCTTTCCTGTGCAACGGTGCCAGATCCCTTCATTGAAAGTTTTCAAACTCGTTATCTTCCTCTGACTCAAACCATGCAGACAGAAGAATATTATCTTCACACATCTCCAGAGTTTCCGATGAAGCGCTTACTGGCTTCAGGCAGTGGTTCTATTTATCAGATATCCAAAGTTTTTCGTCAGGGGGAATCTGGGCGCAAACATAATCCAGAGTTTACTTTGCTTGAGTGGTATCGGGATGGTTGGGATCATCACCGCTTGATGAGTGAAATAAATCATTTATTATTAACTGTTTTATCACCCTATATTGAGTTATCGGAAACTCAATTTGTGAGTTATGCAGATGTGTTCCAGAGCTTTTGTGGAATTAACCCTCATACTGTCAGTAAAACAGAATTATTGGCTTGTGTTGAAAAGTTGGGACTAGCAGATGTTCTTGAAGAGCATGAGCATCGTGATAGATTTTTAGAGTTATTATTTTCTCACAATATTGAACCTTCTTTAGGGATAGAGCAGAACCAAACAGGTAAAAAGCCCTGTATTTGTTTTCTCTATAATTACCCCGCAAGTCAGGCTTCTTTGGCAAAAACAGTAATGCATAATGATCAGTTGATTGCAGAACGTTTTGAGATTTTTATTAATGGTATGGAATTAGGCAATGGCTTTCATGAATTAAATGATGAGTCTGAGCAAAGAAATCGTTTTGCGAATGATAATCAGGATAGAAAAGTGATGGGACTCAATGAAATTCCCATGGATGAAAATTTTCTTCAAGCTGTTGATCACTTACCTGAATGTGCTGGCGTTGCAATTGGTATCGAACGTTTGTTGATGATTATGAGCCAATCTAAACACATTAATGAGGTCATTGCTTTTCCCTTTGAACGAGCATAAAAATATGAAAAGTCACTATGCAATGATTCTCTACCCATTGAAAAAATCTGCTCAGAAGTTTTCTGCAGAAAATGAGGTAATAAAGAGTAAAGAATCAATGATTGCTCAATTGACGGAAGAAGGTTTTTTAGGGGACTACTTTTCAGTGATCTTGGAGGGACAAGAAGAGAAGCAAACAGGGTACTTGGTTGGTGATAATTTTTTAAAGCTGGTGACTTTTTTAGGGTGTTCTCCCCATCTATCCCTGACTCTTCCAGAAGATAATTCTGATTGGCATCACTTTTGTCATGTTGAAATACAAGAACATTCAAGCCCTGTGTTTATGAAGGGGCTTAATACTCTCAAATGCAGTTGTCCGCAATGCAAGTCCCGATTATCAATACCTTTATCAAAAATGCAACAGTGGACACCTGATTCTATGGAAATTCTCTGTCCAAAGTGTCAGCATCTTTCTCTTGTTGAAGACTTAAAATGGCGCCATAGTGCTGGTTTTGGTTCGTTTTTTATTGTAATTCACAGTGTATATCCTTCTGAAGCAGTACCTACTGAAAAACTCATGAATTTACTCAGTCTTGATTATTCAATGGATTGGGACTATTTTTACTATGAGCAATAATTCAAGCTTTTTCAAACAAGACCGATAACTTAAAATTATATTAGATGTTAATTAGTAGGCGGTATTGTGCTTAAAATCTGTAATTATGATTAATATTGTTGATACATTGTTATCAATTAATCTGAACTTGTAGAGCTAATTGCCCAACTTTTGACGTTGTCTGGGGATACACATGTTTGAATTCATAAGAAAAAAATTGTCCAACTATAAATTATGGCATCGCTTGATCGTGTTGAGCATGCTTCCTCTTTTAGGCTTAACTTATTATTCCATTGAGTTAGTTTTATCTGCTATGGATTTGGCAGCTGATAAACAAATTAATGTTAATTTATCAGTAGATGCATTGGATAATGCTGGCAACTTACTTAAAGAAAGAAGAAGTTTCCTTTCTCAGGTTGAACAAAGTATAAAAAGTCGGCAAAAGTTTGTTGAAGGTGTTGATAAAAATCTTCAGGATAAAAAACAATTTTTAGAAGTTGTTGATCGTATGATCAGTGATGCTGAAAACAGTAACAAGGAATTAAACTCCTTTCAATCATCATTACAGACTTATAAGATTTTTACTGATTTTCTACGGGCTCTACAATTAGAAAGGGATCTTTCTTTGGTGTATTTGGGAAGTAAGGGGCGCTTCTTTAAAACAGAATTAACAACTGCAAGCCAACAAACTGATAAATATCTGGCGGCAATTGAGTCATTGGATCTATCTTTACTTAATCAAATTAATGACAAACTTGTTTCTAAAACAAAGCGGCTAATTAAATTAGCAAAGCGCTTAAAGGCAAAGCGAACTAGAACTTTAGCACTAAAAAATTTACCATTACCTACGATGGATTATTATCTCCATATTTCGGAATCCACACTATTTGTAGTTGAAGGTCTTGCTGCTCATGTGACGGATAATAAATTACAAAATGTTTTGGCTAGTTATACGAATATGCTGAGAATCATTGATTTGGTTTCTCAAGAGCGAGCATATATTAGTTATACACTAGGACAGGGGGATTTTAACTCAAGTGTTTTTCAACGTTTTATTGCATTATTAGCTAGAATGGATGTATACAAAAAACTTTTTGAAACCTGGAGTTCAGCAGAGTTAAAGACGTTATTTATTAGCTATATGAATGATGCAATAGGCAAAAAAGCCTTAGTACAGCGTTCATCTATCGAGACCTATGATGCTGAAATGGGCTTTGACGCTCAACCTAATATCTATTTTGATCTTTGGAGTCAATGGTTAAAGAATATGGATGTTATAAAGTTACAGGCCTTTAATTCACTTGAAAATTGGACTGAAGCACTTATTGAACAAAATATTCAGCTTATTGGGAAAAACCAACTTAAAAAGAAAGAGACTATCGATAGCCAAAAAGAATTATTGAATAAGAAAGAAACTAATAAACAAGAAATCAAAAATATTTTGGCGAAAAAACAACTGACTCTTGACTCTATTCACTCAACTGAACAAAAAATTGAATTAGTGAGTAAGCAAAAAGCAGAAACAGAAGTTGCTTTAGAACAGGCAAAGTTCAAGCAGCAAGTTGTTATTGTGACATCAACAATAGGTATTATCATAATTGCTTTTTTAACCTATCTGGTTTTCACCAGCATCTGTATGCCATTGAATGAATTACTTAAAGGTTTTAATCGTTTAACTCAGGATGATGCTGATTTAACTCATCGAATACCAGTTCATGGTAAAGATGAATTAGCTGAGGTGGCTCATGGTTATAATTTTTTTGCGAACAGAGTTGGGAAAATGGTTGCTCAAGTACAAACAGTCGTTCTCTCTTTGAGTGAAGCCATAGAGCAATTAAATAGAGTTAATAGTGAAAATATGTCCAGCACACAAAAACAACAAGATAATACCCTGAGCATTACCAGTGCTATTGAAGAGGTCAATCAGCATGTAAATTTAGTTGCCAGTAGTGCATCAGATGCCACAACATCTGCTGAAGCGGCTAACCAACAGGCTGATGAAGGTAAGACTATTGTTGCGGGCACAGTGGATTCAATTAAAAAACTGGTGGTTGATATTGAGCAAGCATCATTGGCGATTAATGAATTGAGCAAAGATAGTGAGAGCATTAGTTTAGTTTTGGATGTGATTGGTGGAATTGCAGAGCAGACTAACTTATTAGCTTTAAATGCGGCTATTGAAGCGGCCAGAGCAGGTGAGCAGGGTCGGGGGTTTGCAGTTGTCGCAGACGAAGTTCGTTCCCTGGCTGCACGGACTCAAGAGTCAACTCGTGAAATCAGAACAATGATTGAAAAATTGCAAAAAGCCTCTAGAGAAGCTGTATCGACAATGAATCAGGGAAGTGAACAAGTCGATAATAGTGTGACTCAAGCACTCAAAGCAGATGAAGCACTCGCTGAAATTAATCATTCAGTCTTATCTATTCGAAATAAGAATAATGACATTGATCTAGCCTCACAAAAACAGTTGAGTGGTGTAGAGCAAATTAATGGAGATATAGAAGAGATCAAAGTGCTGTCTGCTGAAGCTCAGGATAGGACAATAGAATTACAACAGGTAAATTCCACACTTTCATCACAGGTGACAGAGCTTAAGCATCTAGTGGGACAGTTCCACACATAAGAATTATAGTCATTTAGAATGAATCTATGGAGAGATTTTACCGAGTAATTGCCCCATTTGTACGGGTAGATTTGGTTGTAACTCTTCATTCCATTCAATCCGGTCTTTTGCAAACAATAACACAACGGTTGAACCCATATTAAAACGACCCATTTCCTGAGCTTTCAATAGTTTCGATTGCTCTTCATATTTCCAACGTTGTACTTCTTTTCGTCGTGGTGGTGTCACAACACCTTGCCAAACCGTTTCAATACTGGAAACAAAAATTGCCCCGACTTGTATTAATGCCATAGGACCTGCTGGTGTTTCAAATAATGAAATGACACGCTCATTACGGGCAAAAAGCCGTGGAATCGTCTTTACAGATGCGTTGTTTACGCCAAAAAGCTGTCCTGGAACATGCAGCATCTCTTGTAAGGAACCTTCAATAGGCATATGAATACGGTGATAATCTCGTGGGGAGAGATAAATGGTTGCAAACTTACCATTACGAAAAATATCCGTAAGAGATTGATCACCTGCGAGCAGATCACTTAAACCAAAGTGGTGACCTTTTGCTTGAATGAGCTGGTCGTCATTGATACTACCCAACTCACTAATAGCGCCATCGACGGGGCAGCAGAGCTCATTATCATGAGTTTTATCCATTCTGGCATCTGCTTTTAACTGGCGAGTGAAAAAATGATTAAAATCCACAAAGTCAGAATGACTTTCCTTTTCTGCTTCACTCATGTTGACCTTAAATAGCTTTATAAATTGACTGATTTGCAGATTTTTAAAACCTGTATGTTTTATGCGCATAAAACGATGGATTAACGATGATAAAAAATGCTGAGGCAATAAAAATAATGGCCAGGTTTTTAAATAATCAACTAAAGATGGTTTATCTGACGTATTTTTTTGTGTTTGTGGTGAATTCATGGAGGATTCAATGCTCTCTATATACCCAGGATATAATATTTATCTCTATTTTAAGTTGCTATTGTAATATTAGAAAAGCACGAGTAGCAATTTTTATTTAACGTTAGGCTTTTATTACACTGAAGTCTTTTATTAAGCTGACAACTATTGCTAAGCTGAAGACGTTCAGGACGTGAATTTTTATTTAATTTAAGGTATGATCCCGTGGCTCAGCGTTGAGCAGTGTGTTTAATGCAGTATTTAAATCTAATTTTATAAGGAATCCTCATGTTTACGAAAGATATGACAATTGCCGGTTACGATGATGAACTTTGGAATGCAATGCAGCATGAGGAAACGCGCCAGGAAGAACATATTGAGCTGATTGCTTCAGAGAATTATACCAGCCCGAGAGTGATGCAGGCCCAAGGTTCTGTATTGACTAATAAATATGCTGAAGGCTATCCATCTAAGCGCTATTATGGCGGTTGTGAAAATGTTGATGTTGCTGAACAATTGGCTATTGATCGTGCTAAGGAACTGTTTGCTGCTGATTATGCAAATGTCCAACCTCATTCTGGGTCTCAGGCTAATGCTGCTGTTTATTTTGCTTTGCTTAATGCGGGCGATACGGTTTTAGGAATGAGCCTGGCTCATGGTGGCCATTTAACTCATGGTTCAAAAGTTAGCTTTTCAGGAAAACTATTTAATGCGGTTCAGTATGGTCTTAATGAAGAAACGGGTGAAGTTGACTATGATGAAGTCGAACGTTTAGCCAAAGAACATAAGCCCAAGATGATTATTGCAGGTTTCAGTGCTTATTCTCGTGTGATGGATTGGCAGCGTTTTCGTGATATTGCGGATTCAGTTGGTGCTTATTTACTGGTTGATATGGCGCACGTTGCAGGCCTGGTTGCTGCAGGCGTTTATCCAAGCCCAGTACAAATTGCTGATGTAACCACCTCTACAACTCATAAAACCTTGCGCGGACCACGTGGTGGTATCATTCTGGCCAAATCGAATCCAGAAATTGAAAAGAAACTTAATTCCATGATCTTTCCTGGAACCCAGGGTGGGCCATTAATGCATGTTATTGCAGGTAAAGCCGTCGCATTTAAAGAAGCAATGGAAGATGATTATAAAGCTTATCAGAAGCAAGTGGTTGAAAATGCCAGAGCGATGGCAACCGTTGTTTTAGATCGTGGTTATGATGTTGTTTCTGGCGGTACTGATAACCATCTTTTTCTTGTCAGTCTGATTAGTCGTGAATTAACGGGTAAAGCTGCTGATGCAGCTTTAGGTTTAGCCAATATTACTGTGAACAAAAACTCTGTTCCTAATGATCCTCAGTCACCATTTGTTACCAGTGGTTTACGTATTGGTTCACCTGCTATTACAACACGTGGTTTTAAAGAACAGGAAAGCTCAGAGTTAGCTGGCTGGATTTGCGATATTCTGGATGAATTATGTCAGATGGATGAAGCCGATCGAGTGGTTGAAAACATGACAAAACTTGATAGTGTGAATCAAGTGAAGCAAAAAGTGTTGGATTTATGTAAACGTTTTCCTGTTTATGCGTAATACAAGTATGTACCAATTTAACACTCAGACTAAATAACGATAATGCGTTGTCCATTCTGTAATGCGCCTGAGACGAAAGTCATTGATTCTCGTTTGGCTAATGAAGGAGACTCAGTTCGTCGCAGACGTGAATGTTTAACTTGTTCAGAGCGTTTCACAACCTTTGAAACAGCAGAATTAGTCATGCCCAGAATTGTGAAAAGTGATGGCTCAAGAGTACCCTTTGATGAGCAAAAATTACTTAATGGTATGTCAAAAGCTTTGGAAAAACGTCCGGTTTCAATGGAAACTATTGAGCAAGCGGTCAATCACATAAAATACAACCTACGAGCCACTGGTGATAGAGAAGTGGCAGCTGAGCGTTTGGGTGAATGGGTTATGGATGAACTAAAGAAGCTGGATCAAGTGGCTTATGTCCGTTTTGCTTCAGTGTATCGCAGCTTTCAGGATCTGGATGAATTCCGTCAGGAAATAGAACGTCTGGAATCTCCTTAGTTGATGTTAGACGAATATTACATGGCAAAAGCCATCTCTTTGGCCAAAAAGGGATGGTATAGCACTCATCCTAACCCTAGAGTCGGTTGTGTCCTGGTTCGTGACGATGAAATCATTGCAGAAGGTTGGCATCAATATGCTGGACAAGGTCATGCTGAAGTTAATGCACTGGCAGTTTTGGCGAAAAAAAACATCCATGCTAAAGGTGCCACGGCTTATGTGACATTAGAGCCGTGCAGTCATTTTGGTAAAACACCACCCTGTAGTAATGCCCTGATTGAAGTGGGTATAACACGTGTTGTCATCGCAATGGTTGATCCCAACCCATTGGTTTCAGGAAATGGTGTGCAACGGTTGCAGGAAAGTGGCGTCAAAGTGAAGACTGGGGTTTTGGAAGCTGAAGCCAGAACGTTAAACTCTGGTTTTATTCAACGTATGGAAAGTAAACGCCCAAGAGTACGTTGTAAAATGGCAATGAGTTTAGATGGTCGCACAGCGATGGCCAATGGTGAGAGCAAATGGATCACTTCAGCCGATGCCAGAGAAGACGTTCAACGCTTAAGAGCTGAAAGTTCAGTCATACTGACAGGTATTGGAACGATAATTGCCGATGACCCATCAATGAATGTACGTTCACACAAATATACTGATGTGAAAGATGGCGTACAAGAGAGGGGTATGAGACAGCCAGATAGATTTATTCTGGATACTCAACTTAGAACTCCAACTCAGGCAAAAATATTGTCTCTGCCAGGAAAAACAGTGATCGCCACAGCTAAGGCTCGCCAAGTTCTGATGCAACAGAAAATACAGGACCTGGAGTCTAAAGGTGCTAATGTGCTCTTTTTACCCATCCAGAAACGGCCATCAACCAGCTCTTTGTCGTTACAGGCAACAATGTCATTGATGGCACAGCAACAATATAATGATGTGCTTTTAGAGGCAGGTGCGACACTGACAGGGGCTATGCTACAGGCTGGTTTTGTGGATGAACTGATTATTTATATGGCGCCTCATTTGATGGGAAGTGAAGCAAGAGGCCTATTTAATCTGACTGGTCTGGAGTCAATGAAACAGCGGATTAATTTAAATATTCAGGATATCCGTGCTGTAGGAGAAGACTTTCGAATTACAGCAAAACCTGTTCTCGTTTCTGAAAGCGCAGACAAGCATAGGGATACAAGATAAATATGTTTACCGGTATTATTCAGGCGATAGGGAAAATTGCAGCCATTGAACCTAAGGGGTTTGATAGTCGTTTTTATATAAAGACTGGTAACTTGGATCTTTCTGATGTGGTGATTGGTGACAGTATTGCCACTAATGGTATTTGCTTAACTGCAGTCAAACTGCCTGGAGATGGTTTTTGGGCTGATGTTTCAGGAGAGACATCAGCAAAAACCAGTTTTAAGCACATTAAAGTGGGCAGTCGTGTCAATCTTGAAAAAGCACTTTTACCCACGACACATCTGGGTGGACACATTGTCAGTGGTCATGTTGATGGTCTGGGAGAAATTATTGAACGCAGCCATGCGGGACGTTCAATTCATTTCAAAATTAAGGCTCCAGATGAGCTTGCAAAATATATTGCAGCCAAAGGTTCGATTTGTATTAATGGCATTAGTTTGACTATTAATGCACTTAATGGAACTGTTTTTGAACTGAATATCGTTCCCCATACTTTGGATGAAACGACTTTGTCTGCCGCTCAGGCTGGTGATGAAGTGAATCTTGAGGTGGATATTATTGCCCGTTATCTGGAGCGACTACTATTAGGTGATAAAGCGGCAGAGGTGTCACCACAACAAGGAGTTACGATGGCTTTATTAGCAGAAAATGGTTTTTTAAACAGATAAAAGTTTTTAATAAGCTGATTATGTGACTACAACTATTTGAATGTAGCTTGGAATTTTCTTTATTCAGCCCAAACTACAAGATTTAATGAATTATTATATAATAATTCTAATTTACAAAACTCATTTTTTACAAGAACTTATTTTACAAAAAAATACAAGATAAAAACTATGGCAAATTTTAATTCAATTGAAGAAATACTGGAAGATATCCGTCAGGGAAAGATGGTCATCATTGTTGATGATGAGGATCGTGAAAATGAGGGTGATCTCTTAATGGCTGCCAGCAAAGTCACACCTGAAGATATTAACTTTATGGCAACCAATGGCCGTGGTTTAATTTGTCTGACATTAACACAACAACGTTGTAAGCAATTACAAATCCCTTTAATGGTTGATAGTAATAATGCTGAATATGGCACTAATTTTACTGTTTCAATTGAAGCGGCAAAGGGGGTTACAACCGGGATTTCAGCAGGTGACCGAGCGGTAACCATTCTAGCCGCAGTTGCTACAGATGCAAAACCAACAGATATTGTTCAACCTGGACATATTTTTCCACTATCAGCTCAAGCTGGAGGTGTTTTAACTCGTGCTGGTCATACTGAAGCTGGTTGTGATTTATCCAGAATTGCTGGCCTGGATCCTTCCGCAGTAATCGTTGAGATTCTAAATGAAGATGGTACTATGGCAAGACGCCCAGACTTGGAAGCTTTTGCTGAAAAATTTGACCTTAAAATTGGTACTATTGCCGATCTTATTGAATATCGTTTAAAAAATGAGCATTCGGTTGAAAAAGTCAGCGAATGCAATTTGCCTACGAAGTCGGGAGACTTTCGCTTAGAAGCCTACCATGATGCGATTTCAGGTCAGGTGCATCTGGCCATGATAAAAGGTAATATTAATCCAGATGAACCTGTATTAGTTCGAGTGCATATGGAAAACTCCTTTTGTGATATGTTAGGCGCACAGATGGATGATTGTGGTTGGCCTCTTAATGATGTGATGCAACGAATGGAAGCTGAGGGTAGTGGTGTTATTGTTATCTTACGTAGCCACGAAACCAGTAGCGAATTGACTCATCGAATTGAACATTATCAAAAAACCCAGCAGGGTAAATTGTCTTCTCATCCAGGTCAAACCAAGGATTTACGTACTTATGGTTTAGGTGCTCAAATATTAAAATCTATTGGTGTTAAGCAAATGAAAGTGATGTCTGCACCAAAGAAAATACATGGTTTATCTGGCTTTGGCCTGGAAGTGATCGAATATTATTCAGGAGAATGAGTTACAGTCTCGACTCAATCTACGTAAAAAAACAAATATTGAATTAGATTTAGGATAAAGAATGAATATAAAAACATTTGAAGGTGAAATGGTTGTTGATAATGCTAAATTTGGCATCGTAATCAGTCGTTTTAATAGTTTTCTTGTTGAGTCTTTACTCAGTGGTGCTGTAGATACAATTTTAAGACATGGTGGTAAAGAAGAGGATATTGAAATTATTCGAGTTCCGGGTGCTGTCGAAATTCCTCTGGCGGCTAAACGTATGGCTGCAAGTAAAAAATATGATGCCATTATTGCTTTGGGAGCTGTGATTCGTGGTGGTACTCCTCACTTCGAATTTGTTGCCAATGAGAACTCAAAGGGCTTGGCTCAGGTTTGTATGGATTATGATTTACCCGTTGCGTTTGGTGTTTTAACTGTTGATACTATTGAGCAGGCAATTGAACGTTCTGGTACCAAAGCTGGTAATAAAGGTACTGAAGCTGCATTATCAGCCATAGAAATGGTAAACCTTCTGAAAAACTTTGCTTAGGCTTTTGCTTAAGTGCTGAAGATAGTGATACCGTTTTATGACAAATAAGGGAAGAACAGTGAAAAATCGATCTAAATCACGACAGTTTGCTGTGCAGGCACTTTATTCGTGGTTACTGACTGAACAGAATGTCTCTGAAATAGAAGTTCACTTTATTAGTGAGCACGATATGGAAGATGCAGATGTGACTTATTTTCAGGAAATTTTGCACTTTGTTGCAAGTCATAAAATGGCTTTGGTCGATCATATGGAAGGTTTTTTAAGCCGTGCTTTTTCGGAAGTCGATCCGGTTGAACAAGCCATTTTATTAGTTGGTGTATTTGAACTTGAGCAGCGTAAGGATATACCTTACCGAGTTTCAATCAATGAATCTGTTGAAAGCGCAAAGATCTTTGGTGCTGAGGATGGTCATAAATTCATTAATGGAATAATGGATAAAGTGGCTGGAAAATTACGTGAAGCTGAAGTAAAAGCACCGCGTAAAAAGAAAGCCCGAAAAAAATAATCCATTCAGACATATATCTTTTTTAAGTTTTTACTTATCTTATTGTCTGTTTTCTAAAGCTTATTCATGGGAATTTTGTAAAGAAGTTCCCATTTTAGACAAACAATATGTCAATATCAGAGTTTCAGTTAATTCAATCTTATTTTTCTGAACCAGAGCAAGTTTCACGTCCTGATCTTGTTTTGGGTATTGGTGATGACTGTGCCATCACTGCCCCTAAAGAAGAAGCTTATCTGGCTTTTTCAATTGATACTCTTATTAGTGGCGTACATTTTCCTGATAACACACCTCCAGAGGCTATTGCATATAAAGCTCTTGCTGTTAATTTGAGTGATTTAGCTGCTATGGGAGCCGAACCAGCATGGTTTACACTGAGTTTAACTCTACCTGAAGATGAACAGAATATTCCTCGGGAAGACTGGTTAGAGCAATTTTCTCAATCACTTTTTTCTCTTGCAAAAGAGCATAATATTCAACTCATTGGTGGTGATACCACTTGTGGACCACTTTCAGTGACGATACAGGTATGTGGTTATGTAGATAAACAAGGTGGTATGAAACGTTCAGGTGCAAAATCAGGTGATCTGATTGTTGTCACTGGTTCATTAGGTGCTGCTGCTATTGGACTTGATATTGCTTTGCAACAAAATGAAGAAAATTTTTTATGTCTTTCAAGTCAAATAAAACAACTGGCCTTAGATGCACTTAATTATCCAAAAGCAAGGATAAAAGAAGGGTTGAGTCTTAAGAATATTGCTCATTCTGCATTGGACTTATCTGATGGTTTATTATCTGATCTGGGACATATATTAAAAGCGAGTAATGTTGGTGCGGAATTGATTTTAGAAAAATTACCTCTATCAACTTCTCTGGCTTGTTTAGATAAAAAATCAGCCTGGGAAAAAGCCTTGACCGGTGGGGATGATTACGAGCTTTGTTTTACTCTTGCAGAAAAAGACTGGCCTGATATTAAGGCGCAATTCCCTCAGTTTGTTGCTGTTGGCACCATTACAGAGCAAAATGGATTACGTCTTTTAGAAGAGGTAGAACAAAACTCTGCTTCACAATATTCTGACTTACATGATGTTGAGATGAAAGAGTATAAAATTGATAAACGAGGTTATGATCATTTTGGATAAAGATAACATTCGGACTCGTCACCAAGTTTGGAAAAATCCCTGGCATTTTCTGGCTTTTGGCTTTGGTTCTGGACTGGCCAAGTTTGCTCCAGGTACATTTGGTACATTAGCAGCAATTCCTCTTTATTTGTTATTAGTACAATTACCCTGGCTTGCCTATGGTATTATCACTTTGCTGGCTTTTGTAGTAGGTGTTAAAATTTGTCAGATTACCTCGGATGATTTAAAAGTGCATGATTTTTCTGGAATTGTCTGGGATGAGTTTGTGGGTTTTTGGATAACAATGTTTTTAATACCTTTTGACTGGAAATGGGTACTAGTCGGTTTTATTTTATTCCGCTTTTTTGATATTGTAAAACCTTGGCCTATTCGCTATCTGGATAAACATGTGGAAGGTGGTTTTGGAATAATGATTGATGATGTTCTGGCTGGTGTTTATGCCTGGACTTGTTTATTCCTAATTGTTAAATTTTCTTAGTGTTTCCGAAGTGATGGATTTGTAATAATACAAACTCTTTACCAAGCACTTACCCTAATTTATAAATGGATCTTTTATGAACTTTTTACTTCAGCGACAAAATACTAAAATATTGGCTCGACTTTTTGTACTTATGTTTGTTGTTGTATTATGTACAACTAATTCTTATGCGAGTCATAAAATAAAAGTCATGGCTTTATTTACAGATAAAGCCATGGTGATGATTGATGGTCAGCAGAAAATACTAAAAAAAGGAAAACCTTACAATGGTGTCACGTTAATTAGTTCTAATAGTGATGAAGCAATTTTGGAGTTACATGGTCAAAAGAAGAAATTTAAATTAGGCTCAGAAATTGCCACCAGTTTCAAAAAAGCTGATCCAGGTAAAGAGCTGGTTGTTTGGAAAGATGAGTATGACATGTTTCGAGTCTATGGAAGCATTAATAATTTTTCCGTTCACTTCTTAATTGATACAGGTGCTACCTCTATTGCATTAAGTTCTAAGGCCGCTAAGAGGATTGGTTTGAGGTATAAAAAAGGAAGCCCAATGCAGGCATCTACTGCATCAGGTATTGCTAAAGGCTATCGTCTTACTCTTGATAAAGTAAAAATTGGACACATTCAACTTTATAATGTTCAGGCAGCCGTTCTTGAAGGTTCTTTCCCAACAGAAGTATTATTAGGCCAGTCATTTTTAAGTCGGATTCATATGGTTCGTGATGGTGATAAAATGAAGTTGAGAAAGAAATTTTAGGCTTCTTTCTCATCAATTTATATGAGTTATGCTTTGTCTCTACAAAATACCCAGTCTGTCTCGCTGGATAATTCAGCGTTAAAGGCATAACCCGCTTCAGTAAATTTTTTTATTTGTTCAATTTTTTTCAGTTTATTTTTTAGAATATAAGCACTCATCATTCCACGTGCTTTTTTTGCATAGATTCCAATGATTTTATAACTGCCATCTTCTCTTTTTTCTTTAAAGACGGGGGTTATTATTTGTCCTTGAACTAATTTGGGGTTGACCGACTTGTAATATTCATTAGATGCTAAATTCACTAATGTTTTTGAGCCTGTTTCCTTAAGTTGTTTATTAAGTAAATCAGTGATTTGATTTCCCCAAAATTCATATAAGTTTTTACCTCGTTGGTTTTCAAGACGTGTACCCATCTCCAGGCGATATGGTTGCATGAGATCCAGTGGTCGTAGTAAACCATAGAGCCCAGATAAGATCCGTAAATGATCTTGAGTAAAACTTAAGTCTTCATCTGAAAAACTCTCTATATTCATTCCTGCATAAACATCACCTTTAAATGTCAGAATGGCCTGCTTTGCATTTTGAGGATTAAAAGGCAAATGCCAGTCTTGGTATCGATCATAATTTAACTGTGCCAGATTTGTACTCAGATGCATGAGTTTTTCTAATTGTTTGGCTGAATATTCTCTTAAAGTATCAATTAACTCACTGGAATCATCGAGGCTAACTGGAATGGTGAAGTCATCTGTTTGTGGCAAACTATCAAAATCCAGCTTTTTAGCAGGTGAAATAACGATTAGCATAAATTAATTCCTTAAAATAATAGTATTTATTGCTAGTGAATGTAAATTCAAAAGAAGATACCTTAAAAATATTTTTTGTGAAAATTGAAGTCAGAAAAAATGTGTTTGATTCTACCATTATTATATTCCCTGACTTAATTTATTACTTTAGAGCTTATATTTAACCTGTGTTTCTCATGCCACCAGCGATAGCATTAATAGAACGTAACAATGGACTTAACCAAATATCTTGTTCTTCATTTGTTAAGCTTTCATCTCGATAACGTTTTAGCAAGGTCAATTGCACATGAACCAGGGAGTCAAGATAAGGTTGTCGCCTACCTAAAGATAAATTAAGAGTTGGATCGTGCTCTAATAATTCACTGATTTGGGCTACATCAAAGATGCTTTTAATTGTGAGTTTATATTCATCTTTGATTAATGGATAGATTGTGTCTCGTGTACTATCTTCAAGACATAGCTCTGAATATTCTTTAGCAATATCCATGTCAGCTTTGTAAAGCGCCATTTGGGTATTATCAAGTAATGTTTTAAAATAGGGCCAGTTCTTATACATATCTCTGAGACGTAAGAGGTTATTTTTATCTTGCTGAATAAATTGATTCAGTGCTGAGCCAATACCATACCAGGCAGGCAGTGTATGACGAGATTGTGCCCACCCAAAAACCCAGCCAATAGCACGTACTGAATTTTTTGAACGATCACCTGTTTTTCTATGAGAAGGGCGAGAACCAATATTCATGAGCCCAATTTCAGTAACAGGTGTTGCTTCATAAAAATAATCTAAGAAACCCGGTGTATCATCGGTTAATGTTCGATACTGATGTTCACCAATTTGTGTTAATTGATCCATTGTTTTTAAATAGTTGAGATTGTCATCTCTTTCGGACTTAACCAAACAACTACTGGACTTCATTAATCCACTGATACCCATAATAAGTTCGAACACTGCTGTTTCACTATTGCTGTACTTGTTAGAAAGCACTTCACCTTGTTCGGTAAACTTTATTTGACCATGAACCGAGCCAAAAGGTTGGGCTAAAATAGCTTCATGAGTAGGACCTCCGCCACGTCCGATGGTACCACCACGACCATGGAACAGACGAATATCAATTTCATTTTCTTTGGCTAACTCTGTAATGCGTCTTTGGGCGCCATAGAGATTCCAACTGGAAGCTAAAATACCACCATCTTTACATGAATCAGAGTAACCCAGCATAACTTCCTGTAAATTACCCGCGGACTTAAGGTATTTATTATAAATTTTATTTTTAAACAGTACTGACATTACAGGCTCGATATGCTCCAAATCTTCAACTGTTTCAAATAGTGGAGATACTGTAATGAAGCAATAAGGTTCATTTGCTTCATCTTTACCAACTAATCCAGATAGTTTTGAAAGAAACATGACTTCCATTACATGACTGGCAGTGTGTGTCATCGAAATTACATACTGGTTAAATAACTTGGGGCTAATTTCTTTACGTAAGCGTAAGACAACATCAAAAACCTGAGTGATATTTAATGTTGATTCTGATAGTTCTCCTTGATTGAATCGAGGTAATTCATCTTGCTCAATCAGTTCAGATAATAATGTCATCCTTTCATCGTCATTGAGTTGATGATAATCGGCTTCGATATCCATGCACTGTAATAAATCTGCTACAGCTTCAGTATGTAGGGTAGACTCTTGACGAATATCCAGATGCTCAAGGAAAAAACCAAATGTTTCAGCAAGGCGTAATAAGTTTTTTAGTGGTCCACTTGCCAGTTCACAATCATTGTGTGAACAGAGAGAGTTATGTATTAATTTGAGATCATCATAAAAATCATCTTCATCTTTATAACCTCTATAATTTGATAGAGGTTGATTGCCTTTAATTTTTGCCTGCACCTGTTCCATGCGATAAACTAATTTATGACGCATAATAAATAGTTTTCTACGGTAGGGTTCTGTTGAAAAAAGATCAGGGCGCTCTTTGAATAAGTGTTTGTATATTTTATTATCGATAGCTAGCGAGTCCATAAAGGCCTCATTAGGAGTGCATAATGCGATGGAGTGAGTGAGTTGGTGTGATAATTCATTGACATCACTTATGTAACGTTTAATCACCTCACGACTTTGATAACGAGCTGTTTTTGCCGTGATATCTGCAGTAACAAATGGGTTACCATCTCGGTCACCACCAATCCATGAACCAAAATGTAAGAATGCAGGAATTTTAAATTGACTGGCTTCTTCAGGGTAGGCACGTTGAATGGCTCTTTCAAGATATTGATATATGACTGGAATTGCATCGAAAAGTGATTCACGAAAGTAATATAAGCCATTTTTAACTTCATCAATGACTTCAGGTTTTTCTGCTCTAACTTCGTCAGTTTTCCATAATACTTGAATTTCATTATTCAAATTTTGAGTCAGACTTTCTTTTTGAACTTGTCCTAACCGAGGGTCGTCAAGATTTTGTATGGCAGTAAAAATACGGCTTAGGCATTCTAAAATAGTTCTGCGTTTAGCTTCTGTTGGATGGGCTGTAAAAACAGGCATATAAGACAGTTTGTTTAATAGCTTTTGAAACTGTTGTGCTGATATATTTTGTTCTTTAAACTGATTCAATGTTTCACTAAAAGAACCTTCCCAAAGATTTTGATCATTGTTAACAAGTCTTCTACGTTCTTTGTGCTGTTGTGTTTCTTCAACAACACTGACCAGGTTGAAATAGGTGCTAAAAGCACGTATAACTTGTTCCATAGTTTGCGAATCAAGTCCTTCAATAAGCTGTACCAGTTGTTGGCGTTTATTTTCGTCAAATTCTTTTCGTAATTCAATATGACCTGTTCTAAGCTCCTCAACCATATCGAAAACTGTTTCCCGTGAGTGGTTTTTAAGAATTTCTCCCAGGGCAGAGCCAATCAATTTGACTTGTGAGCGTAGTTCTTTGTCGCCGTGCATAAATAATACCTTTAAAAATCTATTTTCTTAAGTAAGCTATTGTCTATTTAATTATTGTTCGTCAAAGAATGTTATAAAATCGTGGAATGTTTTTGGGAAAATAATGAAAGTGGATGGATTAAACGATAATAAAATAAACTGAAACTCTTTTTAAGTTTTTTAACTCTATTTTGAGTAAAATTGAAATGTTCCGAACATTATACTCTATTTTATTAAAAGAGTTAATTGGTGTCATACAATTAGGGAAAAAATACAGGGTATTTATAATATATCCATTTGTTTTATAAGGAATTTAGGAAGGGCTGCTCTAATTAATTCTCCACAATGGAGAAGTTACCTGATAATAATAAGGTAATTGGAAAACTTCATATGAGGTAAATTTCAAAGGCAGTGTAGGGGGGAGGGTTTTGGTCTTCAAGCAAGTTCTATTTTTTAGGTTATTCAAAAAAACTTGATGTCAGAAGGTGGGATATCTTTACTCTTTGTTTAAGAGGCATTAATGCCTTAAATCAAAAATGCCCCAGAAAAAAAGAATTTTCTGAGGCATTGAATAAAATGACTAATTTAATATATTAACTTAAAAACTAATCAATAAAGCCATTACTAGCTTCAACTTGTGTCACTTTACCACCAGATACTTTTGTGAATGCTTTATTGTAAGCAGTTGGAGTTGAGAATAGTTTGCCAAAACCATGCTTACCAAACATTTTTAAATCATAGAAATAAGCGGCAATTCTAAAGCGGGCATGTAATGCAATGATTTTATTGCCATCAACCATAATTTCATAAGGGAGGTAAGCTGTTCTTTTTAAAGGTAAATGGTCAATAATGCTCATTGTTTTTTTAGTGTTTAATGCTTCATCTCCAGTGTCTTTTTCATTCATTGCAACACCAAAAACAACCTGTTCTTTGCCAGGAATTTTAAGTTCATAAACCTTTGTTATGCCGCTGTCTTTTTTATTGAAGCCTTCGATTAATGCTGCAATGGCTTTAACGTGATCATCGTACTCTGGTAATTCATAAAATGAATTAAAGCCTTCAAGACCAAAACTGTATTTGTATCGTTTCAACTTTCGAGCAGTTAAGCCATCACCACCAAAGAATTTCTCAAAACCAAAGGCTTGAGTCATTTGGTCGAGAATTGGTTGCAAATCGACATTTTTCATACGATAAGCATGTTTCATGAAGACCGGGTTTGTGTATGCTATTTGTATTTGATTATTTACTTTTGTCAGACTGACTCGCTGTGGTGCAGCAAATCCACCATATTCAGCTTCAGATGCCAGTGATTTTAATTCATCGCTGGTGATAACGTAGATATGTGCATCATCATAAGGTGTGTATTCAGCAATAATTGAAAAGGGTGATTGTTTAACCAGTTTTTCTATTTTTGCTTTTGCTTCATCCATTTTTATATTGGTTTGTTCGGCTAAAACAAAAGGTTTGAATGTCTCTTTATCAGCAGCATATAAAGTTAGGCTTGTTAAACTTAAAAATAGTAAAATGAGGATGTGTGCATAATGAGAAATGTTGCGCAAAAAAAACATAAAATAAACTCCAGCTTGCTCGATTGTCGGTTTTATTATTATTTAAAATGAATTGCCTAATTGTCATTAAGCAATTTTAAGACGAGAATGACTTCTGGGTTGTAAGCAACTCTAAATCTGTTTACTGAGCGCTATTTATCATCAGGCTTGTAAACAATAAGTACTTCAACTTCATTTGATATCAATGCTAGATAAGTACTTGGTTATAGAAGTGTTTTCTAATCTATTTCACTTTTTATTTATATTAACAATTTACCTTAAGTATGAAAATATTCCTAGCTTATTTCACTCTTTTTTAGAAAAAAAGAGTGTTTTGTACTATAAATTGTAAAATAATATGCAGTTGTTTGTTTATTTATAGTATAAAGTTTAAATAAATGACACTCAGATGATTGATTTAGCTTATAAAATTATAGGAATTGAATGGGGAATTTGACAAAACAACATCAATTTTTAGAGAAATTGATTAACCTTCAAATAAAAGGACATCTTAACAAGGAACAGGCAGAGATTCTTTATAAAGCCATCAGTTCTTTTTTGAAAGAACCGGATGCATCTGATTATACACTTGAACTAATTGCGGTACGAATTGTTAAAATGGGCGTTGATTATGAAGCTTATGTCTCTGCTTTGATTTTTAAAACACTGCCCGATGAATTTACCAAAAAGGAATTAGTTAAACTAGAAGAAGAGTTCTATAGTTATATTGAGAAAGAAATATATGGTAAAGGTCTGGATCAGAGAATTACTGAAAAGCTCATTGAACAAATTAGTAAACAAAATCCTAAACTTAATGACAGCATGGCAGAAAAAAAAGCAATGGGTAATTGGGGATGGTTATTGCCGCATGCATTGACACAATTAGTGATTGACAGAATTATAGAAGCAATTGACAATGCAAAAGTAGAAGCAAATAGAGGAAAGAAAAAAGGACGAACCATTCGAATAAAAAAAATGGATTGAAATGATATTTGGATAATTGAACTTTTTGTTTGGTCATTAAATTTTATGTTAATTAAAACTTAATGATGCAGTGGTGTAATTATCAGCACCATGCCCAAAATATGAGACTAGGCAATGAAGAAAAAAAATCTCAAAAAACTTACTTTCTTTATTTATTTTCTATCCGCCTTGATTCTTTTGGTGAGTTTATCCCTGAGTTACATTACCCAGGATTGGCAATGGTTTTCGCGTGCAGGTTCTTTGATTGTCATTTTAGGTATTTACTTAACTTCCAGTCAAATCATTGAAAATAGTCATAGGCTAGGGGAACGCCGTGCGGCTAGTAATGATGGTAATTTTCAGAGAGACTGGGCGAGCGATAAGCAAAAGAAAATTCTTCATCCTTTAAGGCATCATGAAGAAGAAACCTGGGTTATGGGAAAATGTGGCTTTAATTTATTGATCATGGGAACTTTTATTTGGGGATTTGGAGATTTACTTTCATTTTTTGTCTAATTTATGTCAGATTATTCTTTCATCCCTCTTCTCTTTTTATTAAATGATGTATTCTGGGTAAAATAAGAACCGTCTTTTGCTATAATATTTCAGCAAATATTATATCTCTAATATATTTGACACAACAACCTTTTGTAACACCAGTCTCTATTTAAAACTTGGAATTCCTATGATTAAAAAATGCTTATTTCCTGCGGCAGGTTATGGTACACGCTTCCTGCCAGCAACAAAATCAATGCCTAAAGAAATGCTTCCAGTGGTGAATAAACCATTGATTCAATATGGTGTTGAAGAGGCTATTGAAGCAGGTTTGAGCAATATGGCCATTGTCACAGGACGTGGCAAACGTGCTATGGAAGATCACTTTGATGTTAGTTATGAACTTGAACATCAAATTGAAGGTAGTGACAAAGAACTGCATTTGGAAGGTATCCGAAATATTATGGAATCCTGTACTTTTTCTTATACTCGTCAAATTGAAATGAAGGGGTTGGGACATGCAATTTTAACGGGTGAACCTTTAATAGGTGATGAAGCCTTTGCTGTTGTTCTTGCGGATGACCTGTGTTTAGCAGATGAAGATGATGGTGATGGTGATGGTGTCCTGGCGCAAATGGTTAAATTGTATAAACAATTTCGATGTAGTATTGTTGCTGTGGAAGAAGTACCCATGGAAGAAGTGCATAAATATGGTGTAATTAAAGGGGAGATGATTCGTGATGATATCTTTCAAGTCAGTGAAATGGTTGAAAAACCGGCGACGGAAGATGCACCTAGCAATTTGGCAATTATTGGTCGCTATATTCTTACCCCTGACATCTTTGATATTTTAAGAGAGACAACACCTGGAGTAGGGGGAGAAATTCAAATTACTGATGCCCTTATGAAACAAGCTAAAGAAGGTTGTGTTTTAGGCTATAAGTTTAAAGGTAAGCGGTTTGATTGTGGTAGTATTGCTGGTTTTATTGATGCTACAAACTATTGTTTTAAAAAGTTTTATTAATTCTTAATTGATGTTTGCTCAAAATGTAAGTGTTTTTAGAGCAAACAATTTCTAAATTTGTTAATAAATAAAGGCTCCAAGGAAAAATCTCCAGGAGTCTCAATTGATTCTATTCGGAATCAATTTCATTTTTATGCCTTCAAAACAAAGATATAATTCATAAACAAAACGAAAGTGTGTCATTTCACACATCTACTCAGGGATAGATGATCAGCTATCTAAATGGATTAGAATTTACTAATGGAAAGACGTACTCTCTTAATGGTTATTTCAAGTTTTTTGATAGCGATGTTGCTTTTTGCTGGCTATTACAAAATAGAATTGGCTAAAAAAAATAATATTATTGCTCAAATAGAGCCTGATAAATCTTGTGACCTTCAGAAAACAGCCTGCACCTTAAAAATACCTAATGGTGGAGATGTGACTCTATCTATTGAGCCAAGACCTATTCCTGTCGTGAAAAATTTTAAAATCAACGTCAATACAAATGAAGTTGAAGCTCAGGCTATTTCTATTGACTTTAAAGGCACGACAATGAATATGGGCCCTAATAGTGTCAAGCTTAAAGCTCAATCTCAGTCAGGTCATTTTTTGGGGAAAGGCATGTTGCCAGTTTGTGTACGCAATAGTATGGAATGGCAGGCCGATGTTTATATTCAAACTAATGAGGGTATTTTAGTTGCTCCCTTTATTTTTGTGACTACACATTAATGTATCTGTTTTGTAAATATGGCAATTAAATAATATGAATAAGTACTTATCCCTGTTAATTGTAATTTTGAGCGTAGCCTGTCTCTATGTCTTGTTTTTCTGGCAGCCAGCCATTGATTCACACAGTAAATTGCCTGAGTTGTCTAAGCCAATGGGAGGAGACTTTACTCTGAAAACAGTATCAGGCCCTGTTTCTTTAAAAGATTATAGAGGTAAAGTCGTTTTGATTTACTTTGGTTATACGATGTGCCCTGATATTTGCCCAACCAATTTAGCGATGATGTCAAATGCATTTAACCAAATGAATGATGATGAATTAGGCAAGGTGCAAGGCATGTTTGTTAGTGTTGATCCACAGAGAGATACCTTAGAAAGATTACAGGAATATACACAATATTTTCACCCATCAATTATGGGGATGAGCAGTACACCTGAAATTATTAGAGAGTTGGCTGATCGCTATGGTGCTGCATACCAAAAGGCCGAGCAGAAAACAGCAACAAATTATTCGGTTGATCATTCATCTGAAACTTATGTCATTGATCCCAAAGGCAACCTGGTTGAACGATTACCACATGCCGCACCCCCGGCAGAAATATTAGCGGCAATAAAAAAATATTCTGTTCAATAGAAATTAAATTTATCACAATAATTTATATAAAGAGAGGTTTTTATGAAGTCAAGTATATCCCGTTCGTTAGTAATGCTGAGTCTGTCCTTTTTTTTCACGTCTCTTTTTACAATGAGTCAAGCGATAGCCAGTGATGTTTCAATTATTGATCCGTATGTCAGAGCTGTCCCCCCTGGTCAGACAGTGAGCGCTGCTTTTTTACAACTTGAAAACAGTTCTGGAAATACTCACTATATTGTAAATGCCAGCAGTCCAGTTTCCAAAGTGGTTGAATTGCATTCTCATGTACATGAAAATGGCATGATGAAAATGCGCCAGGTTGAATCAATTGAAATTCCAGCTAATGGTAAAACGGTTCTAGAGCCAGGTGGGTTGCATATTATGTTGATTGGTTTACATGATACTCTAAAAATCGATCAAAAAGTGGCTATAACCTTAGAGTTTAAAGATGGTAGTTCTCAGGTTATAGAAGCACCAGTACGTAAAATCATGATGAAAGGCATGATGATGAAAAAATAATCTCTTTATATTTTTTCTGGAGTACTTTTTTTGATCTAAGAGTTTAGCTGAATCTACAAGAGGGTTTGGCTAAACTCATAGATTATAGCAAATTAATCTCTTCTGATATTTTTCACTGCATAGTAAAATACATTATCTTCACGCTCTTCGTAATCACGCTTTTCGTTTCTTTTTTTTGCGAATATTTTATACCCTAAAAAAAAGAATACGACGATTATTATTGCCAAATAGAAATAAAGACCATTTATCATTTTATGACTCACTCAATCAATTTCAGTTTGTTCCATTTGCTCTAAAAGATTAATAGCAATACCAACAAAATCAGAATCTGTGATAATACCGACGAGCTTGTTATTATCCATTACAGGTAAACAGCCGTATTTATTTTTCTGTAATTTGAGACCTGCAATTCTTAATGGATCAGTTTTTAGAACATAAGATATTTTGCGGGACATAATTTGCTCCAGCATTATCTCTGTATCATCAACAATATGGCTCTCATGATTGAGTTCAGAGTCTTGAGCTCTGAGAATATCTCTTTGAGTGATAATTCCTACAGGAAAGTTATTATCATCCACAATGGGAATATGACGTATATTTTTTTGCCCCATTAATTCTCTGGCTGAATCAATAGTATCAGTTGGCTTAAGTGTGATAACCGTTTCAGACATCACCTCATTTACAGTAATCATAAAAATCTCCTTGTTCCATAGAATAAGAGGGTATTCTTCGGGTGTAAAAAAACTCTTATGATCTTAGTATAAGCTAAAACGAGACAAATATATTGTAAATAAATAATAGATTTTATTTTTGATTTATTGTGAGTTTAACCATATGATTTCTCTTTCAAGAAGAGTCGGATCGGCCAGGTTGCTTGCGACCAATTGCCTTAAATGAGTGATACTATCAAGATCAATAGTTTGGCAGGCGATACCTATTCGATTCTCTTTTTTATGGGCAATATGACCTTTCATGATGATTTGAATTTCTCCCAAATCATCCAGGGTTAAAATAAGCTTACAAGGTGCTCCAACATCAAGAGTTGCACCAGTACAATTATGAATGAGTGCACCGCGAAGTGAAATATCAATAAGTTCACAATCGAGTCTGGAGTCACCCACTTCAAATTTTAGTAAACAATCAAAATGGATGCGTTGAAAGTGACGCTCCTTTTTATTCGTATCTGTCATATGTATTAGAGTAAGAAATCATTGGTAAAATTAAAAGCATTACTCCACTTTGATGTTATGTGTGGTTTTTATTTTCAGGTGTTTTTTTTACAGGATTTTTATTAATGTCTAAAGAAACAAAAACTAAAATTGCAGGAAGATATAATATAACGAAAAGAAATAGGAACGAATAGACACTCCCTCCACCTAGTAAGGTTAATATGATGGATATTACAGCATCTAGTATGAAGGATTTAACTGCAAGGTTCACATTATTCTCCTGTTGAATTTATCAATATTATTTATAAGGTTGTTACAATAACGAATTGTTTAATTCTTTCAATCACCGCCACCGCCATCACATCCTCCAAAATCACCGAATGAATCACCTCCATGTCCACCACCATTTCCGCCATGGTATAAATTAAACGGAAGCTCAGCCAAACGATAACCCAGAACTATGATAATAACAGGGATAATTAGAAAAAGATTAAACGTGGTAAAAAGAGTGAGTAATACACAGCCAGAAAGAATAAATCCCCAACCTACCCAGTTTCTCAAATCTGGTTTGTAAGCCTGGTATAGTGAGGTAAGACAGAGAGCAAATATGACTATTGCAATACTGCCAGCAATGCTAAACCCTAGAGGCTCATTAATATAGTGATATCCCACAAGGATAAGTAAAAAAAAACCAAAGATTTTTATAATGCTTATCATTATGTCTTATTCCAACTATGAATAGAAAACATGTCCGAAGAAATAACTTCATTTAACATATTTATAAATGATATCAAAAATTTGATTATGTGGGGGTAATAAATAGTAATAGTTAAGAATATATTGTTGAAAAGGCAATATTATTGAATATTAGTGGTTCTGATAGACAAACCCCACCGTCGTCACAGTATTTCTAGTGACGGAAACTGAGCTTTGTCCTATAAATTCTCAATATAACCTGAATATTTACCATTTAAAGGTAACAATTTAGCAGATATCCTGGTCAGTTTGAGGAAATTTAAGTTACACAGGAGTATATACAATTAGCATCAAAACAAGTATTAGAGCAACATCAAAATAAAAACTATAGTCTTTGTATAATTTTTTGAATTTAATGTTCATATCACACCTCTTTCATATGAAAAGATAGAAAGGAATCCAAATATTTTCGCTTACATAATATCAATAGGGTAAGTAATTACAATACGTAAGGGTAAACCCTTTATGCTGAACTTTGGTTTACATGATATATGTCAATTGTTATGAGAAAGGATATGAAAATTTGGTAGTTATTCAGCTTTATATAACTCAATTATAGATATAGCCTTTATGAGTCATAATCACCAAAGGTGGACTTTGAATGATGTCCTGTTTTAATGATTTTCTTAAGATTGTAGAAATTTAAGATGACATATTACAAGAAAAACAAGACATATAAACCGGATACAATAATTAAAGTCAGCACTAATGCCATTGGCAATATAATTGCCAGGCCATATAACGTAGAAATCAGTAATTCATTATTGCTAGCTGAGTCATTCATGATATGTTCCTTGTTAAAATTTAACTTTCAGAATTAATTCCAGGCAGGCATAGATACTGCCACACCCAATACTACTGAAAATAAAACACCAAGGCCTAATGCCATAATAGATAAAAAATCTTTATTATTTTCCATCACAACTCTCCTTCAAAGTAATAAAAACAGTGGATCAATGTTCATGTCAGTGAAACAGTGATTACTATCTGCTGTATGGTTACTACTATACGAGGAACTTTTGTTTGCTTCTGTGGTTTAGTGACATTAATTTTGTGAAATATGCACATTTTTGTTAACAAGGGAAACTTCAGTTTCGTTTAAAAATGAAAAGAGGGGAAGTCTATCAAAGTGAAGGTAGTGAGCTTAAATGATAAAAAGAGGGATAGTGTGAGAATGGTTGAAATCGGAGTGTTTTAAGTTAAGAAATTCTTAACAATAGATCAAGAATTATTGATATTAAGCGATTAAACCACTTTTCAATTTAAAACAATCCATTGCAGCCCTGAACTCTTCCATTGAGGAACACACTGATGCAAGTTTTTCTTCATCAATCATGTCAGATTCTGCTAAATAGTCATTGATGATAAATTGTGCAAACTCATCATCTTCTAAAGAATTGTCCATGATTTTATCCTCCAATATTTTTAATGTCTGAGAATAAATGATATCAGGAATTTTGTTTAGAGCATGTAGGAATTATGGAAGTTTGACGATATATTTTCTCTGAAACGAAAAAAATGATGTACTACAGAGTGGAATGAACTTTTTTAAAGACTGTTTTTTAGAAGTGTAACTACTTGAAATATAAATGGTACCGATGGGCGGACTCGAACCGCCACGCTGTTGCCAGCGGGGGATTTTGAATCCCCTATGTCTACCAATTTCATCACATCGGCACTGAATTTGAAGCACTATTATAGGGAATTTTATAAATCTGACAAGTTTTATCTTCTGTTTTTTCACAAAGTTTTCCTTAATATGAATGCTCTTGGTGACTATCTTTGTTAAAATGCCCGGCTATGAATTTATCTGAATTTAATTTTGAATTACCTGAAGAACTGATTGCCCAGTATCCATTAGCAGAAAGGACTGATAGTCGTTTATTGTGCCTGGATGGAAAAACAGGAGAATTAAGTGATCGTGTTTTTAAAGCTCTTCCTGAGTTATTACAGGCAGGAGATTTATTGGTCTTTAATAATACCAAAGTGATACCAGCGCGTTTATTTGGAAAAAAAAGCACAGGTGGTAAGTTAGAAGTTCTGGTTGAACGAGTTTTGGATGAACAGTCCTTTCTTGCCCAAATCAGGGCGAGTAAATCTCCTAAAGAAGGCGCAATTTTAGAACTTGGAACTGATTTAGATGATATTGGTTTTCAGGTTAAGATGGTGGGACGTCAGGGTGATCTGTTTCAATTGCAATTAGTACAAGAAAAACAGCAAACCGTTTTCAGTCTACTCGAACAATTTGGCCATATGCCGCTACCTCCCTATGTTGAAAGAGCAGATGATGACACCGATTTACAGCGCTATCAAACCGTTTATGCAAAAGAGAAAGGAGCGGTTGCTGCTCCCACTGCAGGTTTACACTTTGATGAGACACTCTTAGAAACAATTTCTAAAATGGGCGTTAATACTGCATGGGTGACATTACATGTTGGTGCGGGCACCTTTCAACCTGTCAGAGTTGAGAACATTTTGGATCATAAAATGCACTCTGAGTATGTGGATGTTTCTGCAGAAACTGTGGATATAATTAAACAAACTCATGCTCAAGGAGGTCGAGTCATCGCTGTTGGTACAACTGCCATGAGAAGTCTGGAAAGCGCATCTGTTTTTGGAGAAAAGACAGATATTATTGAAGAATTTCATGGTGATACTGATATTTTTATCTACCCCGGATACCAGTTTAAAACAGTAGATGCAATGGTCACCAACTTTCATTTGCCCGAAAGTACATTAATTATGCTTATTAGTGCTTTTGCTGGGCTCGATAATGTGAAAAAAGCTTATCAGCATGCCATTAATGAGAAATATCGTTTCTTTAGTTATGGGGATGCAATGTTTATAACTCCACAATCTCAATCGTAAATTTATATTTAGCTAATCTTTTTCAACTTTATCTTCAATTAGAAGATTGAGTAGAAATATAAAAGGTCAAAACCCGCATTATGAAATTTGATTTACTCAATACAGATGGTTCTGCTCGAAGAGGGGCAATTACTTTTCCTCGTGGTAGCATACAGACACCAGCCTTTATGCCTGTCGGTACTGCGGCAACCGTTAAATCCATGACACCTGAAGATGTTGAGTCTATTGGGGCTGAGATCATTTTGGGTAATACCTTCCACCTATTTCTAAGACCTGGAATGGAAGTTATAAAAGCTCATGATGGCCTGCATAATTTTATGAATTGGAAAAAACCAATTTTGACGGATTCTGGTGGATTTCAAGTGTTTAGCTTAGGTGCTCTGCGTAAGATCACAGAAAAAGGGGTAACCTTTGCGTCCCCAGTTGACGGTAGAAAAGTCTTTATGGGGCCAGAAGAATCCATGCAAGTGCAGAGAACATTAGGCTCAGATATTGCGATGATTTTTGATGAGTGTACACCGTTTCCGGCAACTCATGAAGAAGCCAGAGTTTCTATGGAGCTTTCATTACGTTGGGCTAAACGTTCAAAAGATGAGTTTGCTGCTTTAGCACCTGAAACAGATTCAGCCGCTTTATTCGGTATTATTCAGGGAGGAATGTATCCAGATTTACGTGATGTTTCACTTAAAGGGTTGACGGATATTGATTTTGACGGTTTTGCCATTGGTGGTTTATCCGTTGGTGAACCGAAAGAAGAAATGATCAAAGTGCTGGAACATACCACACCTCAAATGCCACAGGATAAACCTCGTTATTTGATGGGGGTAGGGCGCCCTGAAGATTTGGTTGAAGGGGTTCGTCGAGGTATTGATATGTTTGACTGTGTGATGCCAACCCGTAATGCTCGTAATGGACACTTGTTTACTCATCAGGGCGTGGTGAAAATTCGCAATCAGAAACATCAATTTGATACTCGTCCACTCGATGAAACTTGTCAGTGTTATACGTGTCAAAATTATTCTCGTTCTTATTTACGCCATCTGGATAAAGCCAATGAAATGCTAGGATCTCGTTTAAATACCTTACACAATCTCCATTACTATCAGGAACTGATGCAGGGCATGAGAAATGCCATTGCAGATAAACAATTCGATGAATTTGTACAGGTCTTCTATCAAAAAAGAGAAGAAAAAACATAACAAACCCTATGCCCCTTGAATTTGTGGCATAATACCGCCACCTAATCTTGAAGGTAAGTTTGTCTATAACGTGACAATAAATAAAATTTTTAAAGCAATTGAGGATACAAAATGAGTTTTTTTATAGAAGATGCCATGGCTGAAGGTGCTGCAACAGCTGCAGGTGCTCCTGATCTTATTTCACAATTAATGGTCTTTGGTGGAATTTTTCTAATTTTCTATTTGCTATTTATCCGTCCACAGAACAAAAAAATGAAAGAGCATAAAGAAATGGTTGATGCTCTGGCAAAAGGTGACGAAGTGGTGACTAATGGTGGTCTTTTAGGAAAAGTCGTTGGTTTGCATGATAGTTTTGTAACAATTGAAGTGTCTAAAGATATCAACGTGAATGTCCAACGCTCTGCTGTTGGTGCTATTCAGCCTAAAGGAACTATCAAAGCGATCAAAGAGTGATCATTTTTGCAAAACTTCTCGTGTTATTTAAGTAATTTTAATAACACGGCTATAGTGACTTAAAGAAAAAAATACAAAGAAAATAAAATATGCTTAATCATTATCCTCTCTGGAAATATATTCTGATTGCTCTTGTTATTATGGTTGCTGCATTTTATGCGTTGCCTAATCTTTATGGTGAAGATCCTGCATTACAAGTTGCAGGTTCAGCCCGTGGTGTCGAAGTGGATGACAAGACCCTGAGTCGCATCTCCAAAAAATTTGAAGGTGAAGGAGTGCAATATCGTAGTGCCAAACTTTCATCAACGGGTTTACTATTTCGCTTTAAAACAGAAGAAGACAGAGAAAAAGCTAAAAAAATAGCTGAAACGGAATTAGGTGATGATTATGCCGTTGCTTTGAACAGAGCTACTGCTACCCCTCAATGGTTATTAGACATGAATGCCCAACCTATGTATTTAGGGCTGGATTTACGGGGAGGTATTTATTTCTTAATGCAAGTTGATATGGAAGCAGCAGTGCTTAAATCCGTTAATACTTATGTCAGTGATTCACGTACGATTTTACGTAAGGCAAAAACTCGCTACCTGGGTAGTAAACGGGTTGATAATGATGTGGTGATTCGTTTTAAAACCGCTGAATTACGGGATAAAGGCCTGGAGATCCTTAAACGTGAAATGCGTGACATCAGCTTCAATGAAAAAGAAGACGGTAAAACCTTCATGTTGCAAGGGCGTTTAAGCGAAGCGAAGCTGAAAGAATTAAAATTATTTGCACTAAAACAAAACATTACTACTTTAAGAAAACGTATTGATGAAAAGTTTCATGGCTTAGTTGAGCCCATTATTCAACAGCAAGGTGAAGATCGAATTGTTATCCAGTTGCCTGGAATTCAGGATACTGCAGGTGCTAAAGATATTTTGGGGGCAACAGCGACTCTTGAATATCGTGCCGTAGATGAAGAACATACCGTGGAACAGGCTTTGAGTGGTCGAGTCCCAGCAGGGTCAAGAATATATTATACTCGTGAACGAAAAGAGGGTAGTCGTACTATTCCTTCAGTACCCGTATTATTAAAAAAACGTGTCATTGTAACGGGTGAACATGTTACCAATGCTCAAGCGGGTATTGACCCTGATTCCGGTGGTGCAAAGGTTAATGTGTCACTCGATGGCTATGGTGGAAAACGCATGGGTGCTTTTACTAAAGAAAATGTCGGTAAGCGTATGGCTGTTGTCTATCTGGAAACCAAGCAAACCACAGTGCTTGATGATAAGGGCAATACTCTAAAAGATGAGAAAGGTAATACAGTCTTTAAACGTCATACGACGGAAGAAGTGATCAGTAATGCCGTTATTCGTGGTCATTTCTCAAATCGTTTTGAAACCACTGGTCTGGATAGTGTTCAGGAAGCCAATGAGCTTTCTCTACTCTTAAGAGCTGGTGCATTAGCTGCACCTGTTTATATTATTGAAGAACGTACGATTGGCCCAAGCCTGGGTCAAGATAGTATTGATCGAGGATTTCGTTCTGTCATCATTGGTTTTGTAGCAGTGTTATTCTTCATGGCTTTCTGGTATCGCAAGTTTGGCATGATTGCTAATCTGGCATTAGGTCTGAATCTGGTGATTATTGTTGCCGTTTTATCTCTTTTGCAGGCTACCCTGACTTTACCTGGTATTGCTGGTATTGTTTTGACCGTTGGTATGGCCGTTGATGCCAATGTTTTGATTTTTGAACGTATCCGTGAAGAGTTGCGAAATGGTAATTCACCTCAAAATAGTATCCATTCAGGATATGAAAAAGCATTAATGACTATTGCTGATGCCAATATTACGACATTGATTGCTGCATTTGTTCTTTTTGTTGTTGGTACGGGGGCAATTAAAGGTTTTGCAGTGACTTTATCCATAGGTATTGTCACTTCAATGTTCACTGCCATTATGGTAAGTCGAGCTGTGGTGAATTTGATTTATGGCGGAAAACGTATTAAGGATATCACTATTTAGTCTTTGACTTGAGAGCTAGCCTAATATAGTTAGTTGAATATACCTTTAATTTATAAACAGCCTAAAGCTGAACTAAAAGATAGAAATTATGCAAATATTGACCAATACAAAAATTAAATTTATGTCTCATCGTAGAATTGCGATGATGGTTTCAATGATCCTGATTATTATTTCACTGGCCTCATTGGCGTTCCGTGGTTTACAGTTAGGACTGGATTTTACCGGTGGAACCTTACTGGAAGTTGCTTATCCAACAGAAGTTGAATTGTCGCCCATCAGAGATAAATTGCAAAGCAATGGTTTTGATGATGCAATTGTTCAACACTTTGGATCAACCAGTGAAGTTCTGGTTCGTATTGCACCCAGAGAAGGGATCTCCAATGCTGATATTTCAACACAACTTTTTGAGCTGTTAAGAGCACAAAATTCAGCTGTTGAAAGTCGTCGTGTTGAATTTGTTGGTCCTCAAGTGGGTGAAGAATTAACTGAATCGGGTGGTATTGCCATGTTGGCAGCACTGGTCTGTATTTTGATTTATGTTGCCCTACGTTTTGAATACCGTTTTGCTTTAGGTTCAGTAGCTGCTTTGGCACATGATGTTATCCTGGTTATGGGGATGTTTGCACTGTTTGGAATTGAATTTGATTTAACGGTCTTAGCGGCTATTTTAGCGGTAATTGGTTATTCGCTTAACGATACGATTGTTGTTTTTGATCGCATTCGTGAAAATTTTCGTAAGATCCGTAAAGGTAATGCAACTGAAGTCATTGATACATCACTCAATCAGACCTTGTCCAGAACATTAATTACTTCATTGACCACACTATTGGTGTTAGTTGCACTGTTTGTCTTTGGTGGTGAATTGATTCATGGTTTTGCTACTGCTTTGTTGGCAGGTGTTCTTGTCGGTACATATTCTTCTGTTTATGTTGCAAGCTCAGTTCTTGTTTCAATGGGAATAAGTAAAGAAGATTTAGCGCCAGTTAAAAAGGAAGGAGAGCAAGAAGAAGAGGTGTACGAGGAAGTTTAGTTGTTTAGCTCCCATGGGTTGCATGGGAGTTTATCATTTGACTCAAGTTTTTTTAATTATTAGTGAACTGATAAGAGTTATTTTTTTAGCTCAGGGCTATTTACTTAGTTCAGGACTATGTACTTAGCTAAGGGCTACTTACTTAGCTCAGGGCTGAGATGTGGCTTAATTGTTTGCAGTATTTCTTTAAAGACTTTTGGGGTACCGGCGACAACATTACCTGTTTCAAGAAAGTCTTCACCACCTGAGAAGTCACTGATTAAGCCGCCTGCTTCAGAGACTAATAAAGCACCTGCAGCCATATCCCAGTCGTTTAGTGCAATTTCCCAAAAACCATCCATACGTCCAGCAGCAACATAAGCAAGATCCAAAGCGGCTGAACCAGGTCTTCTTATTCCTGCAGTCATGGGGAATAAAGCTTTAAAAGTCGCTAAATAAGAATCTAAATGTTGTTGATCTTTAAATGGGAAACCAGTACCTAATAAAGCACCTTCTAAGCCTTTTTGTTTGCTGACGCGAATTCGGCGGTCATTTAACATGGCTCCTTCACCACGACTGGCGGTAAAAAGTTCCTGATTGACAGGGTTAAAAACAACTGCCTGAGAGAGACGTCCATTTTGCTTAAAGGCTATAGACACTGCAAATTGTGGAAACCCGTGGAGAAAATTGGTTGTACCGTCTAAAGGATCGATAATCCATTGAAAATTTTCGTTGCCATCAAGTGAACCATTTTCTTCAGCCTTGATTGCATGATCAGGATAGGCCTTCCTAATAATTTCAATGATTGCCATCTCAGCTTGACGGTCAACATCACTGACAAAATCATTAGCACCTTTGGTCGTGATTTTTAAACTATCAACCTTGTCCATAGAACGGTAAATAACCGTACCCGCAGCACGAGCCGCACGAGTAGCAATATTGAGCATAGGATGCATATGGAAGTCCCCGTAAAAATATTGAAGTCTGCCATGGATTATATTGATAGCAGACAAAATAAAATATGTGTTTTGAAAGAGCAAGTAAACGAAACATTATAACATCAATATATATTAAAACTCACTTTCTAGTCCCATAAAGTTGATAATTTTTCCTATGAAGTAGTTTTTTTGGCATTTCCAACTACTATAGAAAGTATAACTTTTTTGTAAGAATTGATTTCTATCTCAAAGTGAAAAAATATTTCGCCTAACGTAGATGATTTCCATTCCTGAAATTCAGGTTTTATTATTATATGTTTGTTAAGTCAATAAATTTTGTATTTTCACTCTTTTTCTTAAGTCTCATATTGACAACAAATAGTTTTGGAAAAGAAGCAAGTAAGGACGACTATTTTAATCTTAGCTTACAAGAATTGGCCAACTTATCAGTCATCAGCGGTATCTCAAGAAAAGAGCAAAGCAATTTTCATTCAACTTCTGCCAGTTATGTTATTACCCAGGAAGCCATTAAACGTTCAGGAATGATGACAATTCCTGATTTACTTCGAATGGTCCCAGGTATGCATGTCTCTCAGCTTAATGGCAATATGTGGGCAATCAATACTCGTTCACCCAATAATCGCTTTTCTGATGAATTACTGGTTATGATAGATGGTCGAAGTGTCTTTAATACACTTTTTAATGGTGTTTATTGGAGTCGTGTGGATACCATGTTAGAAGATATCGAACGCATTGAAGTGATAAGAGGGCCTGGTTCCTCTTTATGGGGGTCTAATGCCTCTAATGGTATTGTCAATATTGTCACTAAAACAGCAGATAAAACTCAGGGACTTTTGTTTAATGTTAGTGCTGGTACGGAGCAGTTTGACAATGAGGAAAGCCTCCGTTTGGGGTTTTCTGGAGAACATCATGATTCTCGAGTCTATGTTAAGAGAACACGTCTGGTGCCAAGTACATATCCACCTCATGATGAACAGGCACGTGATGTTTTTGAACCAGGTAAGACGGATTATGATGGCCGTAAATGGTCGCAAGCTGGATTTCGTAGTGACCTGTTTTTATCCTCCAGACAATCATTGACTGTTCAGGGGGATTATTACAAGGGTTATGAAGATGAAATGCGTGTACCTGAACTCAAAAATACAATTGATGTGACTGGGCACAATGTGCTGGCTCGATATCAACATGAGCTTGAAAATAACTCGACGGCAGTCTTGCAGGTTTATGTGGACTATACGGAATCAGAAGATGATTTTTTTAAAGATATTCGTGAAACTTATGATATTGATTTTTCACACAATTTCATGCTCACTCGACAACAATTTTTGTGGGGAATGAGTTATCGACAGGTGAATAATCGTACAGATCATTATGGGAATGTTGGGCGTTTTGCTTTATCTCCCGAAAAAAGGACAGATGAAACAAGTACTTTTTTTATACAGGATGAAATTTCTTTGGTGGAAGATATTTTGTTTTTAACGATTGGTTCTAAATTTGAAAATAATGATTATACGGATCAAGAATCTCAGCCTAATATTAAATTAGCTTATCACTATAATGAAGATGTTTTTTTCTGGGGTTCTCTTTCAAAAGCTATTTCAATACCTTCACGTACACAATCGGATGCCTATCTGGATTTTAATGCCTTTAATAATTTTTGTTCGCCTGCCTTTGGTTTGACTAATGATCCTGAATTAGGTTGTATTATTCCAATTGGTTCTACGGATCTGGAAGCCAACACTCTGTATGCCAAAGAATTGGGGTATCGTCATAAATTTGATAATAATATCACTATTGATAATACATTGTTTATGCATGACTATCGCCAAAATCCAGGAGGGAATCATCGTACAGACTATATCTGGGGATATGAGGGAGTAATTAACTATAAAGTGAATAGTGACTGGGCACTTGAAGCTTCCTGGACCTATCATCGAGGTAAAGATAGCATTACGGAAAAAGAAATTGAAGATGTTCCAAGAAATTCAGGTTTTCTAAGCTCTTATTATACTTTGCGAGATAATATTGATTTGGATCTTAGTTATTACTATACGAGCCATACAGACACCCACGAACGCATTCAACGAGTTGATTTAAGATTAGGCTATCGCCCAACAAAAACAATTGAGCTGAGTCTGATTGGTAGTAATCTTTTCGACTCAAAACATACGGAAGGAAAATCCGAATCAACAAGAGCTAATACAAATATAAAACGAGCTGTTATTGGTAAAATAAGCTATAAATTTAATTAGTTTCTAGTGGTTATTTTTAAATGCTCGTCGTTATTACTTTTGAATTGGCAATTAATAATAAGTCAAAAATCAATATATGCTAAAATTCGATTTTGATTTTTAAAATTTATTTCTGTGAATGGTTTTTAGATGACTTATTTGGGCAAGAATAGTAATAACATTCGTATTGTTATGATCAATACATCCCACCCTGGCAACATCGGTGCAGCGGCAAGAGTAATGAAAAATATGGGCCTAACCCGGCTCTATCTTGTTAATCCAAAGCAATTTCCTAACTATGAAGCAACAGCAATGGCTTCAGGAGCTGATGATTTATTGTCTCAGGCGAAAGTTTGTACTTCGTTTGAAGAAGCCCTTGAAGGGTGTCACTTGGTTTTAGGAACAACTGCTCGAGAACGAAAAATTCAACATGAATTTATTGGTGCTCGTGAAGCGGGTGAATTGTCTGTAGATGAATCAGCGAGTCATGAAGTTGCATTAGTTTTTGGTCGGGAAAGAACGGGGTTGACCAATGATGAAATAGGTTTGTGCCATAAATTGATTAATATTCCAACTAATCCAGACTATAGCTCATTGAATGTGGCTTCTGCAGTGCAAATTGTAACGTATGAAGTGATGATGGCGTTTCAAGCTCTAACAATTGATGATCATCAGAAGGTGCAGTCTAGTGAAGTTGAGGCAGAAGTTGAAAAGTTTGCATCCAGTGAAAACATGGAACGTTTTTATGAACACCTCCAGGAAACACTTATTGACATTGATTTTTTGCGAGTAAAACAGTCGCCACAGCTTATGCCCAAATTACGCCATATCTATAATAGAGTTCGTTTAAAGCAGGAAGAAGTCAATATATTACGTGGAATTTTAAACAAAACTCAAAGGCTAAAAAAATAAAGTCAATTCTTTTTATGTTTAAATTTTAACCATTTTTTTGATATTTGTCGGGTTTGCCCCAATGTTAGAGATTGAGTGTTTTGCTATTTCCTAGTAAAATGCGCAGTCTTTGTCTTAGTGGCTTTATTTTTTTCTGTCACAGGCATTCAAGTGATTTTTCTGAGCTGAATTAAATGAAAAAATTAATTGAGAATTTATTAAATGTTTGAGCGTTTAAAAGAAGACATCCAATGTGTATTTGAACGTGATCCTGCTGCACGAAATTACTTTGAAGTGTTGACGACATACCCAGGTGTTCATGCAATGCTATTTTATCGCATGAATAATCGTCTTTGGAATTGGAATCTCCGCTGGTTGGCCCGTTTTTTCTCATCTCTGGCAAGACTTTTTACGGGTATTGAGATTCATCCCGGAGCAACAATAGGACGTCGTTTTTTTATTGATCACGGAATGGGCGTTGTTATTGGTGAAACAACAACTATTGGTGACGATTGTACTTTATATCATGGGGTTACATTAGGTGGAACATCCTGGGATAAAGGGAAACGCCACCCTACTTTATGTAACGATGTTGTTGTGGGGGCTGGAGCTAAAGTGCTAGGGCCTATTACATTAGAAGATGGCTCTCGTGTTGGTTCGAATGCTGTTGTAGTAAAGGATGTGCCTGAATCTTGTACCGTGGTTGGTATTCCTGGGCGGGTTATTACAAATCCAGGTAGTAACAAGCGCGATAAAGGGGAAGAAGACTCTAAGCAAGCTCAAGATATTCATCCAAATGATGAAAAACGAGAGCATATGGCTAAAAAAATTGGTTTTGATGCTTATGGCACTTCCAGTGAAATGCCCGATCCTGTTGCCCATGCGATTAATTGTATGTTAGATCATATGCATTCAGTCGATGACAAACTTGAAAAAATGTGCACAGCAATTCGTTCTATTGATGCGGAGTTTCCAGATATTTCTATACCGGATGTTCATATCTGTGAAATAACTCCAATTGATGAACACCCAGAGGCTTGTCCTGCACAAGATATTTGTGCTGTCTCTAATAAATCAGATGAAAATGTTCATATTGTGCACTTAGACGCTAAAATTCCAGTTCGAAAAAATTTGGATTCAAGTATTGATAAAGGTGGTTCTTAAATATATTAGACAGAAAAACATCTGAAAGCCATGAAAATACTTGACTAAAACAGTTGGTTTTCTTAAGATGGAAGCATAATCTTTTAAAAACAGGAATAAACCAATGAGATTGACCACAAAAGGGCGCTACGCAGTAACCGCAATGTTAGATTTAGCACTCCATTATGAAAATGGTCCTATAACGCTAGCTGATATTTCTCAGCGTCAGGAAATCTCTCTTTCTTATCTGGAACAGCTATTTTCCAAGTTAAGAAAAAATTCTTTAGTTGATAGTGCTAGAGGTCCAGGGGGAGGCTATCGTTTGAGTCGACCGGCTGATGAGGTAGTCGTTGCTGAAATTATTGCTGCTGTTGATGAAACAGTTGATGCGACTCGTTGTAAGCGAAAAGGGAATTGTCAGCATGAAGAAAGATGTTTAACTCACGAACTCTGGTGTGATTTAAGCGATCAAATTTTTGACTTTTTGGCTAATATATCTTTAGGAAATCTGGTTGAAAAACAGGAAGTTCGTGAAGTTGCCAGACGACAAGATAAAGCCGTTCAAATTAATGGCGATAGCATTGGCTTAAAAGAAAGCCTGAAAGAGAGTTTGGAAGAATCTAACGTGGCATAAGTTTGCCTTTTTTATACATAAAGAATATTTGTTACCAACAGTTTACAGGAATTATTAATGAGTTCACCGATATATCTGGACTATTCAGCAACCACACCAGTTGATAAGCGTGTTGCCGAGAAAATGTGCCATTACTTGACAATGGAAGGGAATTTCGGAAATCCAGCTTCTCGCTCTCACAAATATGGTTGGGATGCAGAAACTGCTGTTGAAGAAGCACGAGCAAATGTTGCTGCTTTAATTAATGCTGATGCAAAAGAAATTGTCTGGACTTCGGGAGCAACAGAATCAGATAATCTGGCTATTAAAGGTGCTGCGCATTTTTATGCTAAACGCGGCAAGCATATTATTACCTCTAAAACAGAGCATAAAGCAGTTCTTGATACCTGTCGTCAATTAGAACGTGAAGGTTATGAAGTGACTTATCTTGACCCAGAAGAAGATGGACTCATAGATATTTCCAAGCTTGAAGCGGCAATGCGAGATGATACGATTATCGTGTCGATTATGCATGTTAATAATGAAATTGGTGTGATTCAGGATATTGAAGCAATTGGAGAATTGTGTCGTTCAAGAAAAATTGTTTTTCATGTAGATGCGGCGCAAAGTGCAGGTAAAACTGAAATAGATCTGCAAAAGTTAAAAGTTGATTTGTTATCTATTTCAGCACATAAAGTCTATGGTCCCAAAGGAATTGGTGCCTTATATGTACGCCGAAAGCCAAGAATTCGCATTGAAGCTCAAATGCATGGTGGTGGACATGAGCGTGGTATGCGTTCTGGAACACTTGCAACACATCAAATTGTGGGAATGGGTGAAGCATTTAAAATTGCTAAAGAAGAAATGAACGATGAAAATAAACGCATTACTGCTTTACGCGATCGTTTATTAAATGGTTTTAATGATATGGAAGAACTTTATGTCAATGGTAATCTGGAACACAGAGTACCACACAACTTGAATTTAAGTTTCAACTTTGTGGAAGGTGAATCCTTATTGATGGCAATTGATTCATTAGCGGTTTCTTCAGGCTCAGCTTGTACATCTGCGAGTTTGGAACCTTCTTATGTTCTAAGAGCTATTGGTCGCAACGATGAGCTTGCTCATAGTTCGATTCGTTTCAGTCTTGGACGTTTTACCACTGAAGAAGATGTTGATTACACCATCAAATTACTTAAAGAAAAAGTAGATAAATTAAGATTACTTTCACCTCTTTGGGATATGTATAAAGATGGCATTGATCTTTCAACTATTCAGTGGAATGCGCATTAGAATCAATTGATTTTTTTAAAGCTAAACAGTTTGGTAAAACTATAAGTTCCTGTATTGATGATGTAAAATAATTTATTCAGTACAATTATTTAATACGACAGTGATTATAAATTTGAGGTAAAAGACAATGGCTTACAGTGATAAAGTAATGGATCACTATGAAAATCCACGTAATGTGGGTACCATGGATAATGATGAGTCGGGTGTCGGAACCGGTATGGTCGGAGCACCAGCTTGTGGTGATGTCATGCGTTTGCAAATCAAAGTTGATGAAGACGGCATTATTGAAGATGCTAAATTTAAAACTTATGGTTGTGGTTCAGCAATTGCCTCAAGCTCTCTTGTGACAGAATGGGTAAAAGGTAAGACTCTTGAAGAAGCAGGTCAGATTAAAAATACTGATATTGCTGAAGAATTAGCTTTACCACCAGTAAAAATTCATTGCTCAGTGTTAGCTGAAGATGCAATTAAAGCAGCAATCACAGATTATAAAGAAAAACAGTCTTAAGTTTTAAAGTTAAGGTTTAGTATATGGCAATTACACTCACTGCATCTGCAGCAGAACATGTTACTCGATTTATTGAAAATCGAGGTAAGGGCGAAGCATTGCGTCTGGGCGTTAAAACTAATGGTTGTTCTGGAATGGGGTATGTGCTTGAATTTGCAGATAAAGTCGAAGACGATGACAATGTTTTTGAAGATAAGGGCGTCAAGATTATTGTCGATCCTAAGAGTTTAATTTATATCGATGGCACTGAGTTGGACTATGGCAAAGAAGGTCTTAATGAAGGATTTAAATTTAATAATCCTAACGTTAAAGACGCTTGTGGCTGTGGAGAGAGTTTCAACGTATAGTGATATGGAGTTTCAACGTTTCGTGGTAAGGAGTTTCAACCTTGTAAGGTGAGGAGTTTCAACCTTTTAAGGTAAGAAGTTTCAGCCTTTAACAACAAGAAACTTCAATATTTAATGACATCAAGAGAATCATAATATTTCTCTTGTTTGACATACCTTCCTGAAAAATAATCAAATTCATTTTTTCACCCACTCACCGATCAGGTTATATTTTTCTCATGAGTAATAACTTAAACAACAGCGCCGCAGATAATTATTTTAGTCTACTGGGTTTGTCCATTAACTTTGATGTGGATAAAACCAAATTGACTGAAAACTACCATGAAATTCAAAAATCTATACACCCTGATAAGTTTGCCAATGCCTCCGATTTAGATCGACGTTTATCAGTACAGAAAGCGGCACAAATAAATGATGCGCTTGAAACATTGAAAAATCCTATAAAACGCTCAATCTATCTATTATCTCTTTACGGAATTGAACTCGGTGAAAATGATATGAGTGTTGATCCGGCATTTTTAATGGAACAGATGGAGTTGCGGGAAAATTTATCAGAGGTGAACAATACAGATGATCCTCTTGAAGAATTGTCTAATATTCTAGATGATGTTAATGCTCGTATTAAACAATCAATTGGAAACCTGAGTCAGCTATTTATGAAACTTCTCTCTGATAATGAGTCAGATGATAATGCTCCTTTATTAAAAGAAGCAAAAGAACAGGTGTTAAAAATGCAATTTTTAAACCGACTTCAGGAAGAGTGCATGAATAAAGAAGAAGATCTGGCAGATCAACTTTAAACGTTCAACTTAGTTGATTTTATAAACAAGCGAAAAACAACACAAAAAATCTTATGGCCTTATTACAAATATCAGAACCTGGACAAACAACAGCTCCTCATCAACATAAGCTGGCAATTGGCATTGATTTGGGAACAACCAACTCTTTGGTTGCAAGCCTAAGAAGTGGTTTGGCAGAAACGATTGCTGATGAAAATGGCCAGCATTTATTACCCTCTGTTGTTCAGTTTCAAGGTAAAAATGAGACAGGCTATCAAACAGAAGTTGGATATGCTGCCCAGCAAAATGCTTCAAATGATCCAATGAATACCATTGCCTCAGTCAAACGTTATATGGGGCGAGGGCTGGATGATATAAAAAAACACTCAATTTACGATTTTGTGATAGAAGAGGATTCTGTTGTTCCTCGGATTCGTACAGTCGCTGGTAATGTGAGCGCAGTTGAAGTGTCTTCAGAAATCTTAAAAGCTTTAAAACAACGCTCTGAAGAAGCATTGGGTGGTGATTTGACAGGAGCTGTCATTACCGTACCAGCCTATTTTGATGATGCCCAGCGACAAGCAACAAAAGATGCAGCAAAACTCGCAGGGTTAAATGTTTTACGTTTAATTAATGAGCCTACTGCAGCAGCAGTGGCCTATGGCTTAGATACAGGCAGTGAAGGTATTCATGTCATCTATGATTTGGGTGGTGGTACTTTTGATATTTCTATTTTGAAGTTGACCAAAGGTATTTTTGAGGTGCTTTCAACTGCGGGTGATTCTGCCTTGGGTGGGGATGATTTAGATCATATCATTACGGACTGGATATTAGATGAAGCAGAGATCAATGAACCAGCCCCCTCTCTATTGCGCCAAATCCTGGATGTTGCTCGACAAGCAAAGGAAACTTTGAGCGAACAGACATCATGTAAACTGTCTGTTGACCTAGGAGAGGGAAAATATTGGGATTCTGAGTTATCGCAGCAACAATTTGAAAAACTGATAAAACCTTTGATAAGAAAAACACTTGTTCCTTGTCGTCGAGCATTACGTGATGCAGGCATTGAAAATGATGAAGTACAGGATGTTGTTATGGTTGGTGGTTCAACCCGAGTGCCTTTAGTGCGTCAAATGGTTGGTGAATTTTTTTCAACAGAACCATTAATTGAACTTGATCCAGATAAAGTTGTTGCTATTGGAGCTGCACGACAGGCTGATGTTCTTGTAGGAAACAAATCAGATGAAGATATGCTCTTACTGGATGTCACTCCTTTATCTCTGGGACTGGAGACAATGGGAGGCCTGGCAGAAAAAGTCATTCATCGTAATACTACCATTCCAGTAGCAAGAGCTCAGGATTTCACCACCTTTAAAGATGGTCAGACTGCGATGGCAATTCATGTTGTGCAGGGAGAGAGGGAGTTAATCAGTGATTGCCGTTCTCTTGCTCGCTTTGAATTAAGAGGCATTCCACCAATGGTGGCCGGTGCTGCCAGAATTCGAGTCACCTTCCAGATTGATGCTGATGGGTTATTATCGGTTTCTGCTAGAGAAGAAACGTCAGGGGTTGAAAGCAGTATCCAGGTGAAACCTTCTTATGGCCTGAGTGATGGTGAAATTGAAACCATGCTTAAAGACTCCTTTAGTTATGCGCAAGATGATATTGATGCCAGAAACCTTCGAGAAAAACAGGTTGAAGCCAGTCGAGTCATTGAAGCATTAAATGCTGCAATGGATGAGGATGGAGAAAAATTACTATCCCAGGAAGAGCAAACTCAAATTCGTCAGGCAATTGATGAATTAGCCGAGATAAGCAAGGGAAGTGATCAACGTGCAATTAAATTAAAAATTGAAGCGGTTGATAAAGTAACTGCTGAATTTGCGCAGCGCCGAATGGATGCCAGTATTAATAAGGCACTAGCCGGTCAAAGTGTTGATGACATTGATTAGATGCTCACTAACATTACAAAATCAGAACATATATAAGCCACAGTCTAAAGGGCCAGAAAATGACCAAGTTAATTTTTTTACCTCATGAAGAAATCTGTCCTGAGGGTGCAGTAATTGAAGTTGAACCAGGTATTACAATTTGTGATGCGGCCCAGGAAAATGATATTGAAATTGAGCATGCCTGTGAGAAATCCTGTGCCTGTACTACTTGTCATGTCATTGTTCGTGAAGGCTTTGACTCTTTAGAGGAAGCCACCGATTTAGAAGAAGATTATCTTGATAAGGCGTGGGGTGTTGAACCTGATTCAAGACTGAGTTGCCAAACTGTAGTAGCTGATGAAGATTTAGTCATTGAAATACCTAAATATACTATTAATATGGTCTCTGAAAATCATTAATAAGTTGATGGCGCTGTTTTCTTAAAATTTATTTTCTGTTCAATAGAAATTTAAACGGAGGGTGTTATGGGATTAAGATGGACTGATATTTATGAAGTGGTTATTGAACTGGATGAGAAATATCCTGATGTTGATCCACAATATGTAAGTTTCCCCGATCTGATGGCATGGATTCTAGCTCTGGATGATTTTGAAGAAACGGAAGCTCATTGCGGAGAGCAAATTCTTGAAGCGATTCAGATGGCCTGGATTGCTGATAGAGAATAGAATATATGGTTTCATTCTTATGCAGATGTGAAGTCAATCATATTTCCTGCTTATGAATAAAAAAATTATAAATTGATGGTAAAATGAATGGATATTCATGCTATCATCATTGAAATAGCACAAACCCACTTATCTTAAGCAAGATAGTGGGTTTGTTGGTTAGGCAGATAAAAAAACATAGCTTTACCCGTTATTAAAAAGTCTATAGAAAGAAAGCATTATCCATGACACTGTTACCAGACATAAAATCAACAAAAGTTAATTTATTAGGCTATGATTTAGCTCATATGAAAGCTTTTTTTACTGAAATTGGTGAAAAGCCATTTCGGGCAGTGCAGGTTCTAAAGTGGATTCATCAGTTTGGAGCAGATGACTTTACACAAATGAGTAATGTCAGTCAGAGTTTAAGAAATAGACTCAGTGATATTGCAGAAATAAGGGCCCCTGAAATTGTTGCCGAGCAAAAAGCCAGTGATGGTACCATAAAGTGGTTAATGCGTTTAGATGGTGGTAATAGTATTGAGACTGTTTTCATTCCTGAAGACAATCGAGGAACTCTATGTGTTTCCTCTCAAGTAGGTTGTGCACTAGATTGTGGTTTTTGCTCAACTGCAAAGCAAGGGTTTAATCGCAATTTGACCAGTGCTGAAATTATTGCACAGTTATGGGTTGCAAATAGAGCCTTAAATCCTTTAGCTCAATTGAAAGATGAAGCCCAGTCAAAGCATGGAAAAGTTCAGGATTCAAAAAATCGAGTCATTACTAATGTTGTCTTAATGGGAATGGGAGAGCCTCTACTTAATTTTGATAATGTTGTTGAAGCCATTCATTTAATGTTAGAAGATCATGCCTATGGTTTGTCCAAACGTCGGGTGACAATTAGTACTGCAGGAGTCGTTCCTGCATTGAAACGTTTACGTGAAGAATGTGATGTGAGTTTGGCTATCTCATTACATGCACCGAATGATGCTATTCGAAATAAAATTGTGCCACTGAATAAAAAGTATCCAATTAAAGAGTTACTGGAAGCATGTCAGTATTATTTTAGTGGTGATACGAAAAAGAAACAGTTTACTATTGAATATGTTATGTTGGCTGGAATTAATGATAGTGAAAAAAATGCTCGTGAGCTGGCCTCTTTGTTAAAAAAACTTCCCTGTAAAATTAATCTGATACCATTTAATCCATTTCCTGATAGTGATTTTGATTGTTCAAAGATGCAAACGATTAATCGTTTTAAAGACATTTTGTATAAAGCAGGTTATGTTGCAGTGATAAGAAAAACACGTGGTGATGATATTGATGCTGCATGTGGACAGCTTGCAGGTAAAGTAAAAGATAAAAGCCGGCGTATTAAACTGGACAAAATGAATTAAAGATATAATGAATCTAATTTGAACGGTATTTATGAATATTGTTGTCGTTCTTAAATCATGACAAATAGGATAATTGGCTAAATGAAAAAAATAATACTAATGTTGTTCTCTATTTATACATTGAGTGCATGCCAAACAGCTCCACTTGATTCTGATGGCGCAGATAATTCTGGTTTAGATGTTCAGTATGAGGTCATGCATGAATCAGGTAACCAGGCGGCTAATATTAACACCCAATTAGGAGCTGGTTATATTGCTAATGGTAATTATGAACGAGCTTTAGTAAAGCTTAATAAGGCGCTTCAGCTAGATCCTAAACATCCCATGGCTCATAATTATTTAGGTGTATTATATGGACGTCTTGAACGTCCTGATAAAGCAAGGTCTCAGTTTAATCAAGCATTGAAACTTGCGCCAGGCAATTCATCGATACAGAATAATTATGCTGTTTTCCTTTGTGAGCAAAAAGAATATGAGCATGCCCAGAAGCTTTTTAAGAAAGTCCTGGATAATCCAATCTATGACGACTTGGCTAATGCCTATCAAAGTGCCGCATGGTGTGCCTATGATAATAACGATATAGAGTTATCCGAAAAGCTCTATCGTAAGGCACTAAAAATTGACGCTAATTCACTTCGTTCCTTATTGGGACTGGCTAAAGTTAATTATAAAAATAAGGTTTATCAATATGCCTGGAATTATTTTGAACGTTATTATAAAGCATCAGCCCTTGATGCGGATGCTTTATGGTTAGGTATTAATATCCTTAATAATCTTGAAAAGCCAGATATAAATTTATTATCCAGTTATGAATTACAGTTAAAAAGTAAATACCCAGATAGTGATCAAACCAAATGGTTTTATCAAGGCAAACAGGAATACTAATCTTGGAAAAACAATCAGAACAACAAGAATTAAAAGATATTATTGCCAGCAGGGAAGATGGTTTTGGGCATCTGTTTAAAATCGCTCGAGGTGAAAAAAATCTAAGCATTGAGGATGTTGCTCGAGATCTGCATCTGGATAAAAAAATTATAATTGCTTTGGAGAGCGAAGATCATACACAATTACCTGTTGCTGCATTTGTTTGTGGGTATATTCGAAATTATGCACGATTGTTAAATATCCAGCCTGAACCATTAATTGAGTATTATAAAAAAGATCGCAGTGATGATACGCTTAAACCTGAGTTAAAAATTATTAAAGAAAGAGGCACCTCTGGACCATCAATTGTCTCTACAACCCTTTCTGCAATGATAATGCCTACCATTACTGTGTTTATTTTGTTAGCTTTGGCTGTAGGTGGCTGGCAGGTCTGGCTCTATGTATCAAATAGTGGCTTAAATAGCGAAAATAATGGAATTGAGTTGGACGCTGTAGATTCAGATATTAGTGAGAATGTTGAAGCAAATGATCCAGATGCACTCTTACTACCCGAAATTAATGAATCCTATGAACCACCTGTAAAAGAATTATTGGAAAATAGCTCTCCTAATCAGGAAAACTCTGTGTCTGATGTTAAATCTATGCCCATCAGTGAGTTATCTTCCTCTATTGAGGATTCTACTGCCCTTTCTGAGGACTCTTCCTCCGTTGATGGCTTTTCTCCTGTTGAGGACTCTTCTCCTGTTGAGGACTCTTCCCCAGTTGAAGACTCTGTTCCGGCTGAAAACTCTTCTTTGCTTAATAATACTTCCTCTGTTAATGATAGTAGGCAAGTAGACACCTCTTCTCTCGATGAAGCAATAAACTCTAGTAATATTGCTCAATCTACTGAAAATTCTGAATTTACTGATACCTTGGGCTCAAGAACAACAGGTTCTGAGGATTTACCTCCAGCAGGGATTGTGAAAGATCAGTTAATTTTGGAGTTTTCTGGTAATTCATGGGTAAGTATTAAAGATTCGAACAATAAAATTCTATCTACAGGCCTTAAAAAATCATCTGAAATACTTAAGCTGAATGGAAAATTACCCTATAAAGTTTTTCTAGGAGATGCACGAGTTGTTAAAATTAGTATTAATGGAAAAACATTTGAGCACTCAAATTTTATAAATGAGAAAAATGTTGCTCGTTTTAATGTAGAATAGCCTCTTTTTATTTACAACTCTTTTACAGGATAGGCAATTACTTTGGCAGAAAAAATCCAATCAATTCGTGGAATGAACGATATTCTTCCCGATGAAAGTCCCGCCTGGCAATTTATTGAAGAAAAATTACGTCAACTCATGCAAAGTTATGACTATGATGAAATACGTTTTCCCATTGTTGAAAAAACAGCTTTGTTTAAACGCTCTATCGGTGAAGTTACTGATATTGTTGAAAAAGAAATGTATACCTTTGATGACCGAAATGGTGACAGTCTGACGTTGAGGCCGGAAGGAACGGCTGCTTGTGTGCGAGCAGGGATACAAAATGGTATACTGGTCAATCAGCAACAAAGGCTGTGGTATTTAGGTCCCATGTTTCGTCATGAAAGACCTCAAAAAGGACGCTATAGACAGTTTCATCAGATGGGAGTCGAAGTTTTTGGTCTCGATGGACCTGATATTGATGCTGAGCTGATTTGTATGACAGCTCGGTTGTGGAAAATGCTGGGCTTATCGGATTCTGTTACTCTACAGTTAAACTCGTTAGGTACGCCTTCATCAAGAGAAGTTTATCGCAGTATTTTGACTGATTATCTTCAAGCGAATAAAGAATTACTGGATGATGACAGCTTACGTCGTTTAGAGAGTAACCCTTTGCGAATTCTGGATAGTAAAAATCCAGCCATGCAAGAAATGATTGAACAAGCACCAAGGCTGATGGATCATCTTGATGATGAGTCAAAAGAGCATTTTTCACGTTTGCGTGCCTATCTCGATAGTGCTGGAATTGCTTATGAAATTAATACTCGGCTGGTACGTGGCTTAGATTATTACAGTAAAACCGTTTTTGAATGGGTGACTGATAAACTGGGTGCACAGGGTACGATATGTGCTGGTGGACGCTATGATGGCCTGGTGAAACAGCTGGGTGGACGTGATACTCGTGCTGTGGGCTTTGCTATGGGATTAGAACGTCTCATTAGTTTGATTAAGCAAGACGAACTGGAGAAGCACCTCAAGCATCCTCATGCAGTTATGCTGATGATGGGCGAAAGAGCACAAAACTCTGGCCTGGCCTTGACTGAGAAAATACGTAACGACATTGTCAATGTTCGTATTTTTAATGTCTGTGGTGGTGGTAGTTTTAAAAGCCAGATGAAACGAGCAGATAAAAGCCAGGCTCAAATTGCATTGATTATTGGCGATGATGAACTGGACAATGATGTCGTGACTGTGAAATATTTGCGAGCGGATAGAGATGCTGATAAACCCCAGCAAGAACAATTATCACAGTCGCAATTACTTGAATTATTAAATGAATTAGTTATAGCTTAATAGGCTGCTTTAAGTTTTTAGGAATATAGAATGGATAATTACGAAACAGAAGAACAACAAGTAGAAGCCATAAAAAAATGGTGGAGTGAAAATTTTAAAATGGTCATTTTTCTGACAGTTGTAGGCCTGGGCAGTATTGTTGGCGTTCAACAATGGAAAAATAACCAGATAGTTGAAGCACAAACGGCTTCTATGGAATATGACCATATTTTGAAGGTTGTCAAAGAGAGCAAAAAAGAGCCTATTAATCAACAGGTCGAAACAATGCTCAATGAATATCCTGATTATACCTATGCTGCTTTATCAGCCATGCTGGAAGCTAAACAAATGATTGAAGCAGGAAAAATGGCTGAAGCAGAGAAAAAACTTCAGTGGGTTATTGAAAATGGTAAAGCCCAGAATTTACAACATATTTCCAGAATTCGTCTGGCGACTTTAATGTCTGCACAAGGTAAAAATGAAGAAGCACTGAAGGTGCTAAATGTTGAGCATGGCAGTTTTAAAGCCAGTTATCTAGAAGTTAAGGGTGATATTTTGGTTGCTCTGAAACGCACTAATGAAGCTCGTTCTGCTTATGATCAAGCATTAGAAGCTTATGCGGCAATTGGTGCGAATGCTCAAATACTAAGAGTTAAGCGTAACGACCTGGGTAACTCATGATGGATTACGTAAGCACATCTTTAGTTTTAAAAAAAACATTTAGGAACTCTTTTATTTTAAGCCCTTTGTTTTTGAAAAAAATCACAGCCATCAGTTTTTTCACTCTGTTCAGTTTACAACTGACAGGATGTGGGTGGACAGATAGCTTTTTTGGCGGTGAAGATAATTCAATACCGCCTACTGAACTTGAAGATATTAATAGTTCAGTTCAAGTACGTTCTGTGTGGAGTAAAAATGTTGGTGTTGGGATTGATGAAGCCTTTGTTGATCTTAAACCTGCAATAACAGACTCAGAAATTTTCACAGTTGATCGTGAAGGCCAGGTAACATCACTAAGTTTGTCTAATGGTGGTATTAATTGGCAAGTTGAACTGGATACTGTTATTACTGGCGGTGTGGGTTATGGTGAAGGTTCCCTGGTTGTGGGAGATAACCGTGGTGAAGTCATCGCACTTGATGCTGGAACTGGTTTAGTTAAATGGCAGAGAGAGCTAAGCAGTGTTATGTTGTCAGCTCCACTCATACAAGATGATATCCTGATCGTTCGTACTGGAGATGGTAGAGTATATGGTTTGAATGCTGAAAATGGAAGCCAGGTTTGGGTTTATGATCGGGGTGTGCCTGTCTTGACCTTACGGGGCAATAGTAGTCCTTTGATTGGTGGTCGAGAACTTGTTTTTACGGGCTTTGATAGTGGCAAAGTTGCAGCTGTAGGTGTTCAACATGGACGTTTATTATGGGAAGCAGATGCGGCAGTACCAAGAGGTCGTTCTGATTTGGAACGTTTGGTTGATATTGATGGCAGTATGATTCTCGTTGGACGAGTGTTGTATGTGGCAACCTATCAGGGAAGAATAGTTGCAATAGATGCTTTGGAAGGTGAAATTTTATGGGCCAAAGAAATGTCTTCTTATGCAGGTATTTCAGCTGATGAACGTCATATATATGTTACAGATAGCGATAGTAATCTCTGGGCTGTCGATCGCGTTTCAGGCGATATGTTATGGAAACAGGATAAACTGGCTTATCGTGATTTAACGGCTCCAGTTGCGATTGATGAATATGTTTTAGTCGGTGATTTTGAAGGTTATGTCCACATTATTTCTCGTTTAGATGGTGAGCTTATTGGCCGTGAAAAAATTGATGGTGATGGCTTTCATGTCCAACCTCAAACTGATGGTGAAGTAATCTATATTTATGGTAATGGTGGTACCTTAGCCGCCTTAAAGCTAAATTAAAAAGAGTTTCATGAAAGTAATAAATAGTTTAAAGAGCCAAAGAAAGCTATGAAGCCTGTAATTGCCCTTGTTGGGCGACCCAATGTAGGTAAGTCAACACTTTTTAATCGCTTGACAAAAACCCGTGATGCATTAGTTGCAGATATGCCTGGTGTGACACGAGACAGGCAATATGGTGATGGTATTGTGGGCAATCGTCCTTATATTGTGATCGATACTGGCGGTCTAAGCGGTGAGGATGAGGGAGTTGATACTCTCATGCAATCACAAGTTTACCAGGCAATGAAGGAAGCAAATATTATTTTGTTTCTGGTTGATGGACGTGGTGGTCAAACAGGGCATGATCAAACTATTGCTCAGCATTTACGTGCTCTGGGTAAAGAAATTATAGTTTTAGTAAATAAAGCAGAAGGCATGAATGTTGATGTCGTTGAATCTGATTTTTATTCTTTAGGGTTAGGACAGCCTTATGCGGTATCTGCATCACATGGTGATGGCATAGAACCACTGATGGAAGAATTATTGTCAGCGGTACCTGAAGAATCCGAAAATGAATCAGATGAAGATTCTTATGCAAGCAGCGGTATTAAATTAGCTATTGTTGGACGTCCTAATGTGGGTAAATCAACACTGATTAACCGACTAATGGGTGAAGAACGAGTGGTCGCATTTGATATGCCAGGAACGACTCGAGATAGTATTTTTATACCCTTTGAGCGTGATGGAAAGCGCTATACCTTTATTGATACGGCAGGTGTTAGACGCCGAAGTCGGGTCAAAGAGGCAATTGAGAAATTTTCTATTATTAAAGCATTACAGGCTATTGAATCTGCTAATGTTGTGATTTTGATGTTAGATGCTCATGAAGGAATTACTGATCAAGATCTCCATTTGCTCAGTTATATTATTGATACAGGAAGAGCATTAATCATTGCGATTAACAAATGGGATGGGATGACCAAGGATGCTCGGGAGTTTGTTAAAGAACAGCTAGAGCGTCGCCTTCCTTTTCTGGACTATGCCAAATACCACTATATCTCTGCTTTACATGGCAGTGGTGTGGGGTTGTTATATGATTCTGTTGATAAAGCCTATGAATCAGCTATGAAACGACATCAACCTGCTAAATTAAGCACCTTACTTGATGAAGCAGTGAAAATGCATCAGCCACCATTGGCTAGAGGGCGTCGAATTAAATTACGTTATGCCCACCAGGGTGGTCAAAACCCTCCATTGATCGTGATTCATGGTAGCCAAACAGAGCATGTTCCTGAATCGTATAAACGCTATCTGATGAACTCATTTCGTAAATGGTTGAAATTAGAAGCCACGCCAATTCGCCTGCAGTTTAAAAACAGCTCTAACCCGTATCGTGGAACCAAAAGGAACAATGATAAAACCAAGCAACTTATGGTAAAACGACATCGTCAGACAAAAAATATGGCGAAAAAATATAGCGGGAAGAAGAATAAGAGAACTAATAGAGATTAGTTATTTATGAAGTGAGACAAGTCCGTAGCCCTGATAGCCAATAGGACTCGTCTTATTTTATTACTGAGTCATTGTCATAAATGTTGTAATTTGGGCGGAAGCTTTTCTTAAGTTTAAGCTCAATAATCGTGAAATTCCTTTTAGGATTTTAATGCCAACTTCGGGATGTTTGGTTAGCAGGGTATTAAAATCATCACGTCGTAGAATTAAAATAGTAGAAGCCTGACAGGCCCTCACTGTTGCTGAGCGTGTTAAACCATCAATCAGTGCCATTTCACCTAAAGAGTCACCTTCAGAAATTGTTGAAATAATGACTTCTTTACCATCAAGTGTTTTAACAATTTCCAGTTTTCCTGATGCAACGAAACTTAGGAAACTTCCATGCTGGCCTTCTTTACAAACCAGGCCACCCATTTGTAATTCTTTTGGGAATAAGTACTGTGATAATATTGTTGTATCTTCAGTATCTAATTCATTGAAAATAGGAATTTCGGAAATCAGGTATTCAAGTTCTTTATTAATGTTCATAATTAATTTATTTGTTAATCCTCTAGTCAAAACACTTTCATCAAAGTGACAATAAGTTAAAGCGAAGTGACTACCATCGCATTAATAGAAATCATTTCTCTCACCTAATGATAAAAGAGAAATGAATATTATCAAGGGATGATTACGTATAAATGTAGATTTATGACATTGATCAAACTTACTTCGCAATAAAGTTGATATTATTAAAATATACTGTAGTATAATTCCTACACGCAGTTGAGTTTATTCGTTTTATTGATAATTGACTATAAAAAGATAAATAAGAGATTTAATATGATGATGTACTTAATCATAATAGTATCGTTTACAGCAGGATTTTTATTAAGTTCTGTTATTAGTAGCAATACTATTCGCGAAAATAAAGAAACTCCCTTTTCGCCATCAGATTTTTTTAAGTAATAAAAGTTAAAATTAAAGCAGATAAATGGCAATTCATTGGCCTGCTTTAATCTATAAACCTTTTATTTCTATTTCTTTCCCAATATATTGTATATATTGAGTGCTTATTTGCTCGCAGAGTGTTCTAGTGCGTACTGGCTGACCGCTTTAAGATTATCTCCTGTGATATTAGGGAACTTAGGCATCATTAAACTGCCAGATGAGATCTTTTTAGCAAAAAATTCAGCATTCTTTTTATCATTTGCCAGTTCATAATAAACATTGTCCTTGCCTTCAATCGCCTCATGACACTCTAGACAGGCCCCTTTAAATATATCTTCTCCTGTTGCCCCAGCGGCTGGCGTATAGTCACGGCTACAACCCGCAAGCAATAGTGTTGTGGTTGCTGCTGTTAACATAAGTAATTTCTTCATTTTTAATCCTTTAGATTATTTGATTTAAATTTGGGTGGCTGATAATAGCATAAGCCTTGAGCCATTAATGTTGGTATAATGACTTCATTTTTCAAGCAGTCGTTTAATACGGTTATTTATCAGACTTACTTTTTAAGGGTGGTTATGGGTGCTCATAAAATCGGTTTTATCAGTTTAGGATGTCCAAAAGCATTAGTGGATTCAGAGCAAATCCTGACGCGTCTTCGTGCTGAAGGTTATGATATCAGTGGTTCTTATCAAAATGCAGATATGGTTGTAGTTAATACCTGTGGCTTTATTGATGAAGCTGTTGAGGAATCACTTGATGCAATTGGGGAAGCCCTCGCAGAAAATGGCAAAGTTATTGTTACGGGATGTTTAGGCGGTAAAGGTGATATTGTTCAGCAGACTCATCCTCAAGTGCTCGCAGTTACAGGCCCTCATGCTTTGGAAGAAGTGATGGAAGCCATACACGAGCATATCCCACCTGAACATGATCCTTATACCAGTTTAATACCAGAAGGTGGTATTAAACTGACGCCCAGACATTATGCTTATCTGAAAATATCTGAAGGTTGTAACCATAGTTGTAGTTTTTGTATTATTCCTTCATTACGGGGTAAATTGGTCAGCCGACCTATAGGTGATGTTTTACAGGATGCTGAAAATCTGGTTCATGCAGGTGTTCGAGAGCTATTAGTGGTTTCACAAGATACTTCAGCTTATGGCCTGGATACAAAATACCAAATGGGATTTCATCAAGGCAAACCTGTGAAGACCCGTTTTAAAGAAATGGCCTCAGCTTTAGGCGATCTGGATGCCTGGGTGAGGATGCATTATGTTTATCCTTATCCTCATGTGGATGAGATTATCCCTTTGATGGCAGAAGGAAAAATACTACCGTATCTGGATGTACCTTTACAACATTCATCACCAGGTATTTTAAAAGCAATGAAACGTCCAGCTAATACGGAAAATATGCTAAATCGGATTGCCTCATGGCGTGATGTGTGTCCGGATATTACTTTGAGAAGTACCTTTATTGTGGGGTTCCCAGGTGAGACAGAAGAAGATTTTGATGATTTATTGAATTTTACCAGAGAGATTCAATTTGATCGTATTGGTGCCTTTAAATATTCACCGGTAGAAGGTGCTCCTGCCAATCAATTAGCTGATCCAGTTCCTGAATCTTTAAAAGAAGAACGTTTGGAGCGTTTAATGGAAGTCCAGTCTGAAATTAGCTTTAATAAATTACAGTCAAAAGTTGGACAAACCATGAGAGTGATCATTGATACCATTGATGAAAAAGGATTGATTGCTCGTAGTGCTGCTGATGCGCCTGATGTGGATGGTCTGGTTTTTGTTGACCCTCTGGAAGATTCACAAATTGATCAGGCGGCAGGGCTCAATCCAGGTGATTTTATTGATGTTGAAATCATTGATAATAGTGAACACGATCTTTTTGCGGAGTTAAAATGAAAGCTGTAAAGGATAGAGATACTCTTTATTCTCAGCCCTTAGATAAACTGGTTGATTTCAACTTTGATGAAAAAGTAGCGAATGTTTTTCCTGATATGATCAATCGTTCAGTACCGGGTTATGCCAGTATTGTAGCGATGACCGGTATTTTATCAGCTGAATTTTATCAACCAGAAACTTCTTGTTATGATTTAGGATGCTCATTAGGAGCTTCATCTTTATCAATGGCCAAGGCGATAAATGATCCAAATTTGAATATTACTGCTGTTGATAATTCTCAGGCTATGTTAGAAAAAGCTCAGACATTATTGGAGCAATCCGGTAACAATGAAAATAATCTGAGTTGTATTAATTTTATTTGTGATGATATAAACCAGATTGATATTAATAATGCATCAGTGGTTGTGATGAATTTTACATTGCAGTTTATAGCACCAGAACGCCGCTCAGACTTATTAAAAAAAATCTATCATGGCATGAAAAAAGATGGCATTCTTATCTTGTCAGAAAAGTTAAACTATACCGATAAGGATCAACAACAACTATTAATCGATATGCATCATTTCTTTAAAAAAGCGAATGGCTACAGCCAATTGGAAATCAGTCAAAAAAGACAAACTTTGGAAAATGTTCTTTTACCAGAAACCCTTGAACAACATAAAGTACGATTAAAAAAAGTTGGCTTTAGGCAAACAGAACAATGGTTCCAGTGTTTTAATTTTTCTTCTATTATTGCAATTAAATAACATTAATAATTACATCATATGTCTGACTCTACTTCTTGTTACGAATCTCTTTATCAAGCTATGCAAGATACTGCACTGGAAAACTGGGCTAAGGAATTGCCCACACAAATTGAGCAATTATCTGCTGAAAGTCATGGTGATTATGCGCGTTGGAATAGTGCATTATCAGAATTACCCAAGGTTGAAAATTGTGATGTTGATTTTAAAGCAGACAATTTACAAATCAATGTTAAAGATGCAATTGATAATATTCAACTTGAAGCAACACTCAAAAAATTATCTCCATGGCGTAAAGGACCCTATCAAATTAATGATGTACTTATTGATACAGAGTGGCGTTCAGACTGGAAATGGAACAGAATTAAAGAACACTTATCACCTTTAACGAATCGCACCGTTCTGGATATTGGCTGTGGTAATGGCTATCACTGTTGGCGTATGCATGGTGAAGGAGCCGGTTTAGTAATAGGAGTCGATCCTTCCTGGTTATTTTGGATACAGTTTCAAGCGATGAAACATTTTATGGGAGATAAACCTGTTCATCTATTACCTTTTGGCATTGAACAATTACCTAATGCTTTAAATGCATTTGACACGGTATTTTCAATGGGTGTTTTTTATCATCGAAGGTCACCCATCGATCATTTATTGCAACTAAAAAGTACTTTACGTCAGGGTGGTGAGCTGGTTTTAGAAACGCTTATTATTGAAGGCAAAGAAGGGGAGTCTCTGGTTCCGGATAATCGTTATGCTAAAATGCGTAACGTCTGGTTTTTACCAACTGTTAAAACAATGACACAATGGATGACACGTTGTGGTTTTGAAAATATTAAAGTGGTTGATATTAACCAAACGTCAATAGAAGAGCAACGTACGACTTCATGGATGCCTTATGAATCTCTCAAAGATTTTCTGGATCCAAATGATATGAACAAAACAATTGAAGGTTATCCAGCACCAAAACGTGCAACTTTTATTTTAACAAAACCCTAGTTTGAGAAAAAATAGTTACACAAAACTGTGGCTGGAAAAACCAAATTTGCACAAATTTTTTAATCTCGATATATTTAAAATTTAGATAAACGAGTGAAATTCTAATGAGTAAAAATCAAACAAAACACATACCACCTATCTTTGTTGGTGAAAGTAAAATTCACGGTAAAGGATTATTTGCTTCAAGAGATATTAAAAAAGGCGAATTAATCGGTGAATTTAAATGTACACCAGCCAAAAAAGATGGCCCCCATGTACTATGGATTGAAGAAGATCTGGGCTATAAAGTTCTCGATGATTTCAAATATATTAATCATAATAATAAAGCCAATGCGGCTTATTATGATGACTTCACCGTGATGTCGATTCGAAAAATAAAAAAAGGAGATGAAATCACCCATTATTATGGAGAAGATTGGGGCGATTGAATTCAATTCCTTTATTCTTTTTTATGAATAAAATAAAAGCCACCAGAATCGTACCAGCCATAAAACCAATCAAGTGAACTTGTGGTGCAGCTTGCCAGTTAATATGACTGAATATTGCCTGCTGAGTATGAATTTCAATTAGTATTTTTAAAAAACTGCTGACATAAATTACTATTAATAATAATTGGAAAAACAATTGTCCACTATATTTCTGATTTTGTTGGAATAGAACAATGACTAATAAAGTATTTAATACTCCTGAAAATCCAGCATAATTTATAATGCCAATAGAATTAACCCAGAGATAATAATCAATACTGACAATTCCTGCTAATAGTGATATGAAAAGCAATAGGCGATTATCACGTTCAATTAATAGTGACAGAATTAGTAAAGCGCAAAGATTCCAGGTGAGATGTTCTAAATCAGAATGAACGATATGAGCAGTGAACAGACGCCATAATTCACCATTAGAAATTGCTTCCTGATTGAAATACAATATTTCTGGAACTGCCCCTATTGTGAAAAAAAGAGCACTTATTAAGCTTGATAGAAAAATACTTATTCTATATCTTTTGATGAAGTGTTGTGTGGTATCTAATAAATTCATTGTATTTTCTTTGTATATGAAATTATAAAAACAATATTTATTCAAAAAATATAATATTGATAACTGTGTTGCCTGGCTAGTCTATCTAAAGAAACTCTAAGTCAATTAATGACTGTTGAACAAAATATTAATCAAAATTTTAAATAGTGACATCCATGTCATATCCTCTTTGTTATAAAGAGAATTCCGTGTGATAAGCGAGATTATTCAGAGTAGTCAATTATTTTAAACCTTACTCTTTGAAGAATTTTTTTCTGCTCTAAAAAATATCAACAAAGGTAGCAGCATTAATACACTCCAAAAATTTAATGCACCTCCATGACCACCACCGCCAACATACGAACGATTACTCTTATACATAGGTTGTTGCTGATCAACTTGACGACTCTGAGGTGCTTGTTTAGCTCGTATACTACGAGCTTGATTTTCAGTCTTAATTCTGGCGTTATTTGCACGTTGTATATTGTACTGTTTAAACTGAGCTTCTTCTAAGACTATCATTGACGTATGTTGAGTGACTAGACCATACTCTTTAGCGATATCAACAATGGCCTGTTTTTTGTCTTCAGACTCATTATTATTTCCTCCAAAGTTATCAATTTGGTTCTGATACGTTGTAATAGTATTAAATGCCCATAAACGCTCTATTTCAGGATGTTCAGTACTTATAGCAGGAAACTTAAATTGGCTGCTATAATTTTTTCTCTCACCAGAAATTTTGCTGGAAAAAGTAACTTTAGCTTCTTTGTCATTCTCTCCCCAGTAGTGTCCCAGTAGAACCAGTTGCTCACCTCGATATAAGCTTCCAGGTGCTTCAGGCTGTACATTAGTTACCTTTATGCCAGAGATTTTTACATCGACATCATGCATTGCTTCAAAAGATACCTTACTTGTGGCTAACATAATACGACCGACAATATCATCATTATTTGAAACATTAACGGAGAATCCATTGGATGCTTCGGTTAAATTTTCTAGTAAAGGTTTATTGGCAGAATTACCCATAACAAAAGTGAACAGACGAACATCCTTGCTTTTTATTAATTTAATAAATTGTTTTTGTTCAGTGACACCTACATTGGCAACACCATCAGTTACCAAAACAATGGCACTGGTTCTATCACTATCCAGCTTCTTAATGGCCATACTTAAACCGTCATAAACATTCGTACCACCTTGAGGTTTAATTGCTTCAACTTCTTGAATGAGCTGAGAAATATTACTGTTTGAAGCTAAAGTGTAGCCTGAGGTTAGTTCAGATGCTTTGTTATTAAATAAAATAACTTTCACTCGATCATTAGGTGACATTTGTTTTAATGCACGTTTTACACCTTCAGCAAGTGTTTGGTATTTACCTTTCATTGAACCTGAAATGTCCAGAATAAATACCCAGTCTTTGCCTTCATTAATGGGTTGTAAATCAATACCAGGGGTTAAAGTCATCATAAATGTACCGCGGGCATTTGCTTCAGGCTTATAAGTAATCATTTCAACTGCCCCCGGAAGATTATCAGCTAAACGCCAGTAAACAACCATATCTTTGTCTAAGGTATAAGCTGAGTTTGATGAAGAAACCTGACTAATTGCTTGCTCTAATTTAACATCTGTTTCCTCTTCTCCTTGACGTTGTGCTGCTTCAGTAGAAGTTTGACTTCCCATAGTGACAGTCCACACTTGATCGGTTTGTTGATTGACCTGTGCCTTTGGTTGATTGGGAACTCGAATGCCTTTTACTGGCCAGGAAGATTTTATTTGTAAATCAAAGCTAAAGTGGTTCTTTACAGTGCTATTATTGTTCCAGAAGGCAAGTTGCTCTTCATCAACACCGCCATCTTCTAGTGGATAGACATAACGTCCAATACCACTATCCATATCGGTCTTTTGCACATAAACCAGTTTAATTTTGACTTCTTTTCCAGCTCTGACTGGAGTGACCGAAATTTCAAAGGTTTTATAGCCTTTTTGCTCTGTTAAAGCTGTCTGACGACCTGCTTGTTTTTCTTTGTCATATATATCACGTGCCTGTTTTTTTTCTAATACTTCACCAACAACAGGTTTGCCATCAACCCAGAAAATGAATTCACCAACTGCTGCTTTATCTGGAATAGGGAAAGAGTAGAGTGCTTCAAGGTCTTGATTATGTGGGTTTTTAAAAATCTGTTCTACAGAAGTAGTGGCAAAACCATCTTCAAGAATAACATTCACTTTATGTGATTGAATGTCCAACTCAGGCAGATTCGAATTAGTAGGGGGCAATAAACCTGCAGCCATAGCTCCAGAGCTTAGGGATGATAAGAATAGAAAAGCAACAAGCCCAAGCTGCTGCATTGCTCTTTGTAATAGATGAGTTTTTATTGAAAACATGTTGAACTCCTTTTTTGAATTAATAAATCACTGTTTAATTAATGGGGTTAAAAAAAGATGATTTCTCATCAGTCATAAAATAAAATATTAAACAGTGTTTTATATAAAATAAATCACTGTTTAATAAAAGTCAAGTATTATCTTCATAATTTATTTGTGAGTTAGTACTATCTGAAACTTTAAAAGAATCGATTCTGAGACGTTGTTTCTGAAATGATTACTCTTGGTTGTTGTAAGAAATACCCTCTATAAGCTTTTCTCATGATTTAGCGCATTGAAAAAAAATAATGAATTTATTACCCTTTTCTATAAAGGAAGTAAAAAATTATTGTGACAAGCTCAATTAATATTTAGCTAAGCTCATTAGGAGAAGTGCTTGTGAAAGATTTGATTTGGGACGACTCTTTAAGTGTTGATATTAAGGAAGTGGATGAAGACCACCGCAGATTGGTGGACTTATATAATATTCTCAATCACTCTGTTGTAGAAGGAGATAAGGATATTTATATTGAAGCCGTAATGGAAGAGCTAATAAGTTGTACTGTTTGGCACTTCCGGCATGAAGAGCGGTTAATGTTGAAATACAACTATGATGGTTTTGAGGAACACAAGAAAGAGCATCAGGAGCTAATTGAGAGTGCAATTGCCTTGCAACAAGATTTACAGCAAAAGGGAAAGAAAGTTTCAAATAAAGAAATTGAGTTTATGGAGCGTTGGCTAGTTGGACACATTCTGGGAGCAGATATGGTGATGGCTGCCTATTTGGGTGAAGTAATGTAGGTTTATTATTAGCAACTCAGACTTCATTCCAGTGGGAAAAATTTAATTTATGCTTGTTGCTGCATGTGATTTTTATAAAGGCAAAAATCACATTTTTCTTTGTGGTTGACTTCCTGTATGAGTGGTTTTAATGGTGGGAAAAAACAGAGTGTTCCCTCTGTTTCCCAACAGGGGTGATCGTCATCACATTCGAACATAATGCATTCTGTCTGTTGACAGTCAAAGTAGTTGTAACATTTTTCCATATTAAAATACCGCCATGAATTTATTTCTCAACTAATTCAGGAAATTAACTACCTCAGGAACTCACTTACCTTAGAAAAGATGTTTTAGTCTAAAGTGGGTTGTACTAATATTATTATTGTTCTTTTTTTATAGAATTCAGCTTAAAAGCATCCATGGCCATGCTAAATTCTTCTGTTGATGAAAATACATTCTGGATTTTTTCATGAGAGGTCATGTTGCTAATGGCAAAATATTCATTAACGATATATTGAATAAATTCATCATTCTCTAATAATTCTTCCAAAATCATTCCTTTACATTATTATCTTGTTTTGGGTC
>JAPHSW010000282.1 GCA_026196615.1 Gammaproteobacteria bacterium
ACGCTCTTGCTTACTATTTTCATATTTGCACCCTTTTTGTTAAAACTTTATAAAAACACTTTTTAGAAAAAACAACCATATCAAATAAAATAGCACACTTTAGGTTATTTGAAACAAAAGTGTGTCATATGACACACTTTTTGTTTATATGAATATAATCCCTACTTAATCCAATAGCTTTGATCTATATCAAAAACCATCTTTTTATATTAAATAATCATTTTTTTTATAAAATCTAAACAAATAACATGGATGGTTGATCAATAATAAGTCCTTTAAATTTTAAATAAGTTATACTTCGCTTTTTTAGAATTTACTATAAAGTCCTCCTGGTTCTGATGCCTATTCTTATTAATATTTATTAGTATAAAGTTGTAATACATGATTGACTTATTAATCGATTCACTTAAAAAGCAATCCCTTTTTCTTGACAAAAAAATACAACAAGAACATTTGTCTTGTCAGTATATTTCTCTTGAATTACCGCTTGAACAACCAATAACTCTTAAGCCTGCTCATGTTGCTGATAGTTTTTTTCTATCGAAGCCTGATGCTAAATTGACAATGCTTGGCATGGGAGCTTTCCTAACGATAAAAGCTGAAGGTTCTCAACGTTTCAATTTAATAAAAACAGAATTTTCTAACATATTAAAAGACTGGTATCTTTTTAATAAAAATGACTTCATTCCACCGATTGCTTTTATGGCTTTTGCTTTTGATAATCATGACCCAATGCAAAACCAATGGGAAAATTTTCCAAACACCTTATTATCAGTCCCTACGGTTTTAATAAAACAGGAGAATGGCAAACAACAACTTAAGGTTAATTTAAAACTTAAAGAAATCCATGAGGAGTCAACTTTTAAATTAATTAAAGATTATTTAACTCATATTTTTTCTTCTTCTATAAATAAAAATGAATCTGGTAAAAAATTCTTTTTTTTAAAGGAAGAAAACAAAGCTTCAGAATCAGGAAAACAAATCTGGCATTCATTAACTGAAAAAGCCATTAAAAAAATTCAATCAGGTCAATTTGACAAGTTAGTGACTAGTCGCCAACACTCTTTACAAACACAAGCTCCCATTTCCATCGAACATCTTGTTGAGAATTTGGGCAAGCATTATCCATGCTGTACCATTCTTAGTTACAGCGCCAGCGAAGATCAGACAATTGTCGCTGCATCGCCTGAAAGATTAATCACACTACAGCATCCTGATATTCAAAGTGATGCCTTAGGCGGAACAATTTTTAGATCAAAACAGCATAAAAACTCTTCGGCTGATACCCCTATCCCTCTACCCTTCTTTTTAAAGCAGAAAAACAATCAAACAAACGCAGAATCATCTGAAAGTAAAAAGCTGTTAAAAGAGCATCACTATATTTCACAAGCAATTTATCAAAGCCTTGATCCACTTTGCCACACTCTAAAAATGCCCGTTTCACCTTATTTAATGAAGCTACAAAATTTATATCATTTAGAAACTCCCATTCAAGGCAAATTAATGAACCATTATGATTTATTTGATACCTTGGAAGCTTTACATCCCACTCCTGCAATTGCAGGCTTACCTAGTCAGGAAGCAAGAAAATGGCTATTAGAAAATGAGGACTATCAACGTGGCTGGTATACGGGTGCTTTTGGATGGGTCGATGGAAATAAAAATGGTGACTTATCAGTTATGCTACGATGTGCATTAATCAGTTCTAATTGCCAACAATTAGATTTATTTGCCGGTGCAGGTCTGGTTGATGAATCATGTCCTGAAGCTGAGTGGCTAGAAACTGAATTAAAAATGCAAACAATTGCAGAAATGTTATAACATCTGATTAATCATGTTTAACAAGTATAAAAAGCACTAATCAATATGAAGCAAATACTTCCACAAATACAAAATTCTATCGGTAGTATTAATTACCAATGGGCATTTGGCCTGATTCATTATTTTGCGCTACAAGGCGTCACACAAGCAGTGATCTCACCAGGCTCACGTTCAACACCATTGGCTTTAGCCTGCGAAAAACATTCTGATATAGAAACCTGGATACAAATTGATGAACGCAGTGCTGGTTTTTTTGCTCTGGGTTTAGCCCAACGCAAACAACAGCCTGTTATTCTTATTTGTACTTCAGGCAGCGCTGTGACCAATTGGTTTCCTGCAGTTGTTGAAGCTAATCATTCTTATACCCCACTTTTGCTCTTATCTGCTGATCGACCCGCTGAATTACAAAATTGTGGTGCGAACCAAACCATTGATCAGAGTTTTATATTTGGATCTCACGTACGAGAATTTATTACTGTTGAACATGCAGATGAAACATTACTTAAGAGCAACTATTTAAAAAGAATCACCACACAAGCTTTTAGTAAAACACTAAATCAAAAGCCAGGCCCGGTTCATTTAAATATTCCATTTAGAGAGCCTTTACTTCCTCGACGATTTACAGCCGATCAATTGAATCATTTTATTAATCGACTCAGCCAACAGGTCACTGAATCTTCGACTCCCATCATTCAATCCCAAATTTCCAAAGCCTCTATTTCTGAAACAAGACGAGATTTATTAGTTGAAACACTAGATAGCGGTAATGGTCTGATTATCTGTGGCCGATTAACTCATTATGAACATCAGGGATTTCATAAATTATTAATTGCTCTTGCAGAAAAGTTAAAGTGCCCTGTGCTTATTGATCCTTTATCTAATTTGCGCCTTTTAAGTTCTTCCAACAGCCATTTTATTTATAACTATGATCATTTTCTAAAAAATCATCATGGTGATAATAAATTAACACCCGAGTGGATTATCCGGTTTGGACAATTTCCAACTTCCAAAAAGCTATTACAATATTTAGAACAGCTAGACAGTCATACCATTCTTGTCAGTTCCTACGGCGATTGTCTGGATCCAATTCACAAAGCCAATACCATATTAAACACAACACCTGACCGCTTATGCCAACAGTTATTGGAAGCATCAATAAAACCTAACTCAAAGCAGTGGCTTAAATCCTGGCAGAACTCAGAACAAAATTCTGAAACTAAAATACACAAGGCACTTGATGTCTGTCATGACCTATTCGAAGGACATATCATTCATAAGTTACTTGGTATCATTCCTGACAATAGTTTGCTTTTTAGTGGCAATTCGATGGCAATACGTGACTTTGATACTTTTATTACCCGTGCAAGTGCTCATGATAAAAACCTTTCTCTGTATTGTAATCGTGGTACCAGTGGTATCGATGGTAACTTATCCACTTTTTTTGGCTTACTCGCCAATCAACCACAAACAACAAAAAATTATGGTGTTGCAGTGCTGGGTGATTTAAGTTTTTATCATGATATGAATGGTCTACTCATTGCAAAACAATTAAATACTCTGGGTTACAATGCCTCAATTATTATTATCAATAATAATGGTGGTGGTATATTTAATTATCTACCACAAAATCAGTTAGATGATTTTGATAAGTTATGGAAAACTGAAATCAATCTTAATTTCAAACACAGTGCACAACTTTATGGCTTAGATTATCATCGAATAGAACATCATGACGATCTTGAAAGCCAATTATCTAAGGCTATTTCAGGATCGGGGATCCAGATAATTGAAGTTATTATCGACCAAAAAACTAGTGTAGAATGCCATACAATACTTTAAGTATTCAACTTATTCACTCAACTATAGTAATCAATATCAGCTGATACTTTTTCTTTAATTTTTTAAAATATTTTGAGCCAACAATGACCTGGAACACAATAGAACAATACAACTTTACTGACATTCTTTACGAACACGGTACGGATGAACAAGAAGGTATAGCAAAAATTACCATCAACCGACCAGAAATTCGCAATGCATTTAGACCTGAAACGATTTCAGAACTCATAGAGGCTTTTCATCATGCCCATTACGATAACAGCATTGGTGTCATTATTTTTACAGGAGCTGGTGATCTGGCTTTCTGTTCCGGAGGCGATCAAAAAGTTCGTGGTGAAGATGGGGGCTATAAAGATACTCAGGGCATTAATCATCTGAATGTACTTGAATTACAACGTCAGATTAGAACACTCCCAAAACCAGTTGTTGCAATGGTTGCGGGCTATGCAATTGGTGGCGGTCATGTATTACATTTAATCTGTGACTTAACGATTGCAGCAGAAAATGCCATTTTTGGTCAAACCGGTCCTAAAGTCGGCAGTTTTGATGCAGGCTTAGGTGCCGGTATTATGGCGCGGACTATTGGCATGAAAAAAGCCAAAGAAATCTGGTATTTATGCCGTCAATACAATGCTGAACAAGCGCTTGATATGGGACTGGTCAATACGGTTGTACCATTGGCTCAATTAGAAGCAGAAACGGTTAAATGGTGTCAGGAAATGTTGCAACATTCTCCAACGGCTTTGCGTGTATTAAAATCAGCATTTAATGCCGACACCGATGGTCTGGCAGGCATTCAAGAACTTGCAGGTAATACAACCGCCTTGTTCTACATGACGGAAGAAGGTCAGGAAGGACGAAATGCCTTTGTTGAAAAACGCTCTCCAGATTTTAGCCGTTATAAACGCAGACCTTAAACTTGAGTCCATTAAATATTTGGTGGCTGGCCATTCGGCCAAAAACCTTATCAATCTCAGTCACACCTGTTCTATTAGGTTCCGCACTCTCATGGGAAAGTCATGGCCTATTTTCTATTCTCACTTTTATAGTGATTTTAGTTTCTGCTCTTTGTATTCAGATTGGCACCAACCTTTATAATGATGCCGCCGATTTTGAAAAAGGTGCTGATACTGAAGAACGATTAGGACCACAACGAGCCGCTCAACAAGGCTGGTTAAACGCACAACAAATTAAACTTGGTGCTTTTATCAGTTTTTTAATCGCTTTTATTGCTGGTATTTATTTGGTCTGGCTGGGTGGTATTACCATCATAATTCTGGGATTACTTTCTATAATGTGTGGTTATGCCTATACCGCAGGGCCTAAACCAATTGCCTACTCCCCTTTTGGAGAGCTGTTTGTCCTAATATTTTTCGGTTTTGCTGCAGTTGGAGGGACTTTTTATTTACAGGCTCACACAATCAATCTATCTGTCCTTTTTATTGCCAGTACCATTGGCTCACTAGCCGCAGCTATTTTATTAGTTAATAATTATAGAGATCTCGATGGTGATCGAAAAGTGAATAAACTGACCTTAGTCCATTACACAGGACGAGCGATGGCTCAAAAAATCTATATTGCGATGATCATTTATCCTTATTTATTACTCTTTACTTTATTGTCTGACTATTCATGGCTGATATTACTATCAATTATCAGTTTACCCATTGCAATCAAACTGATTAAATATTTCCTAAAGCTTGAAATATCTTCAGAGTTAAATCATGTTTTAGCTAAAACAGCTCAATTACAGCTCATTTATACTCTATTCTTATCGCTCGGTTTATTACTGCCTTCTATTTTAACAATGGGTCAAAGTTAAAGGGTTTCAATGCAACCACAAGCTCATTCAATCAATCCTGCTATGTTGTTTGAATCACATACCAATTTACAGATTAAACAATATCAGTTAATTCCGTACAATGTACGTCTTAAAACACCATGGGAAACAGCCTCTTCAACTCTTTATTTTCGTCAAGGTCTATTGGTTAAACTCATTATCAATGAATCTCTTTTTGCCATTGGTGAGTGCGCTCCCATGGAAGAAATTGGGACTGAATCTTTAGCCCAGGCGCAAGATTTTTTACATAAACAACTCCCCTTTTTTATTAACAAATCCATAAATATAAATTTATTATCTGATATGGATTTATTTCCAGCTTGCCGATTCGCCATAGAAACGGCCTTATTGTCTCTTATTGCACAGCAAGAAAAAAAAGAAATTGTTCATTTACTTAATAGAATAAATAATGGAAATAATGAGCAAAAGACCAAATCAATAAAAGTTAATTCGATGTTAGGTCCTCTCAATAAAGAAATTCTTTCAACAACTAAAAAACAAGAAAAGCTAGGATTCAGTTGTTTCAAAATAAAGCTTGGTCTTAAGACTCTGAAAGAGGAAATACAAGCTCTTGAATTATTATTCAAAAAAACATCACCCAGCACATTATTCAAACTTGATGCGAATAAAAGTTGGACATTGGATGAAACAGGAAGCATATTAAACTTTTTAAAACCTTATGAACAGAGAATAGACTGCTTAGAAGAACCACTAAAAGACTATGACTATGATATTTATCAAAAATTACAAAATAGCACACCAGTTAATATTGCCTTAGATGAATCTTTTTTAAGCGAAGGGCTTAATTTATCTAAACATACCACCAATATTTTTGAAAACTATCCTGTGAAACAACTGATACTAAAACCGATGGCCTTGGGTGGTATTCTTAAAACACTAGAACTTGTCAAACAGGCCCAGCAGTATAAAATTAAAACCACCATTACCAGTAGCATTGAAACAGCCTATGGCTTATGGCCAATTGTGCATTTATGTGCCACAGTTAATAATAAGCAATTTCATGGTCTGGCTACAGCATCCTGGTTAGAAGATACTTTAATTGAACCACCCGAGATAAATCATGGCATCATCACACTCTAATACTCAATCAGTCCCTTTATTTAAGTATGAATTCACTACTCGTATACATGATATCGATGCGGCAGGTGTCGTTTTTTTTGCCCGTAATTTATATCATGTTCATGATGCTTATGAAGCTTTTTTAAACCAACATGAACAATCCATTGCCACTATGCTTAAATCTGATTTCATCTTACCTATCAGTCATACAGAGGCATATTTTAAAGCACCTGTTTTTTTAAACGAAACAATCACTATTGAGATATTCACAAAAGAAATTAAAGAAGATGAATTTATTCTTAATTATCAATTTATAAACCAGTCAGAAAGAGTTTGCACAACGGCATCAACTCATCATGTTTGTATCGACAAACTCACTCAAGAAATAAAAAAATTACCAGATTTTATTAGAACATTATTGAAATAACTTCTTCAATAAACTCTTAATAACAAACGGACTGTTTATTAATCCAGGAAAATGATAATATCATTTTGAACAAGTGTTTTTATCTCATTGATCAAATAAAAAAATTTAGGAATGATGTGAAATTCATACATAGAATATTATCTTTTTTTATTCCTGATAAAAAGACTGAGAATACTTACTCCAATACTACTGCACCAGTAGAAATCATTAAAACTCTCCAAGCATCAAAAACATCTCCATGGTCAGAAAAAAACATGGAGTTTTATTTACAACTTGAGGATAGGTATTACCAGTATTTTATTGGTGTTAATTCTCTTTTGGAAGTGGACTTAAGTTCATTTGAAATCAATGTCATTAAATCACTTGAAGAAACCATCCTTGAAGAGCATTCATTGTCAAAAGATATTCCTCGGCTACCAAGCATTGTTCCCAAATTACTTCACCTTTTAAAAACAGATGATTTTAACTGGAAAGAAATAGCTGACCTTATTGCTTCTGATCCGGTTATATTAATTGAAATTATTAAAGTAGCCAATAGTTCTGCATATAATTTAAAAGTTAATGAGGAACCATTAGAGCATATCATTTCCAAAATTGGTCTTTTGGAAATACGTGTAACTATTGTAAAGGTGGCTCTTAAGCCCATTATGTTATTTGAAGGCGGCCATTTTTTAAAACACTCAGGTACAAAAATATGGGACCATGCAGTTAATACCGCGGTAGCTTGTCGAACTCTTGCGAGCATTTACAAATACGACCAATTTGATGCCTATTTGGCAGGAATTTTAAACAACCTTGGTATGGTAATAGTCGTTAAAAAAATGAATAAAATTAAGGATTTCACAATCGCCCCAAGATCTTTACAATTTCAAAAAAAATTATTAAATCTGTCAAAACAACTTTCTATCAAAATCGCAGAAAACTGGGAAATGCGCCCCAATATTATACAGGCCTTAACAGAACAGCTTCATAGTGATGTAAGAAAAATTGAAACACCTTTGGGAGACATTATATTTGAAGCAAACTCCGTCAGTATGGAACATATTTTAACGAATAAAAATCTCTGGGAAAAAAAAGAGATTGCTGATAAGAAAGATGACTATACGCCTTTTGAAAAAGCATACAAGGCATTAGATAATCTATGATTAACACAAATAGTCTAAGTCAGTGTAGCAATACTTAGAAATCGAATTGAGTTTAAAAATAAAACCAAACATTTTCTTTATTAAATCATCCATCGCATTTGATATCTCAAATACTATTATCAATTAACTCAGAAACGGCTTTCCGATCAATTTTCCCCATTAAATTTCGTGGAACTGATTCTACTTTTATAAAAATCCTGGGTTGATAGCCTGATTGAATTTCATTTTTTATCCATTTTTTAAATTCATCCAGATTACCACAAACTATAGCAATAATTGTGTTTCCCCACTCATCATTATGAGATTTTCCTATGGCAATATCACTTATAAAAGGTGATTCAGATAATAGTGATTCCAGGTATTGCGGCGATATGTTTTTACCTCCAGCAATAATCATATTATCATTTCGACCGAGTATAGAGATATATTGACCATTCCAATTTACTCGATCATTTGTTTCAAACCAATCATCAAACAAGTCTCTTCTAGTGCCCTTTTTTACAACATTTTCTACAACCATTGCACCTTTAATTTTAAGAATTTGATCTGAGTTGACTTGAATTTCAAAGCCATTTAATGGCCTAAGTTTATCTGGTGTCTTACCTATAGCAATGGTTGATGTTGCTTCTGTCATTCCATAACTGATATAAAGAGGCCAACCAGCTGATATTGCACGCTGGTATAATGAGTCTGAAATTTTATCACCACCAATAATGACAAATTTTAATGATTCTGGAATTTTAGAAGACTGACTTAAGTCTAATAATCGTGAAAGCATTCGAGGAACCAGAGAAATATGTGTCACAGAATATTGATGAATATCATGCCAGATTTTTTCAGCATCAAAGCAATCATGTAATAGCATGGATGCATTATTAAACCAACAACGATAAACAATCATCACACCGGCAATATGACTTAGAGGCATACAGTTAAGCCAAACAGATGAAGAGTTTATGGGGATGATTTTTACAAAATTTTGGCAGTGTGAAATAATATTGTGGCGACTGATTAGAACAATTTTGGGTTGAGCTTGACTTCCACTAGTGGCAATCGCCAGCGCTTTTTTGTCAGTATTCTCTTCTTCAATATTTTGTTTTACGACTATAGAAATAACAGAATCATCACTGATAAATTCAGAACTAACAGGAAAGACCATTGTTTGTTTTATAAAACCATAAAGTAAATTAACTACTACGGTAAAACGATCTTCAGCTACAACATAATTTTGGGAATTATCAGGGAGATGATTAATTTTTTTGACTAAGGCATTCCAGGAATAAAATTTATCCTGATAATACAGTTTTAATTCATTGATAACATCATTCTCAATATTATCATCCAACATTAGTCTTCATTTGTACCTGTATGAATACAGGCAATACCAAAAAAAAGATTGCGATAAGTTACCTTAGAGAAACCAGCTTCTTCAATCATCAATTTCATTTCTTCCTGGTGTGGAAAACGTTTTATGGATTCAATGAGATATTGATAAGCCTCAGGTTGTCCAGCAACCATTGCTCCTAGTCTTGGAATGATATATTGATTATATAGATTATAAAAAGGACGAATTGGCATCATTGGCCGGGAAAACTCAAGACAGTAGTACTGTCCTCCAGGTTTAAGAACACGATGTATCTCTTTTAATGCATTACTCATACTGGTCATATTTCTAATGCCAAATGAAATAGTCAGTTTATCAATACTGGAATCAGCAAAAGGTAAAGTCTCACCTATAGCAACTACATTAGACACTTGTAATGAATTTGTTTTTTGGCCTTCTTGCATCATTTCAATGCTGGGATCAACAACTATGACATTAGCCCCTTTCTTTAAAAGTCTGCGGGCAATATCACCAGTCCCACCTGCGAGATCTACAATGATATCAGTTGATTTAAAATCAATATAATTGACAAAGAAGTGTTTCCAGATCCGATGAGTACCAAAACTCATAAAATCATTCATTAAATCGTATCGAGGGGCAACTAATTGGAAAACGCGACGAATTTTCTTGCTGCGTTCATTTTGAGAGACGGTCTGCTGACCAAAGGTATTATCGAGTTTGCTCATATCAGGTACAATCAATGAAAAAAATTGATTATACCTGAGTAAAGCAATATTAGCACTATGGCTTAAACTATGGCTTAATAGTACTTAAACCAACGCTAACCCATGATTGCATACCACCACGATACCACTTAAGTTTGTATGCTGGATAGCCCAGGCTGATCAAGGTTTTAATGTTTGTAGAGGATTGGGCACACCAACTTCCATTACAATACATAACTAATGTTTTAGCATTACGGAAATCGCGCTTTCCATCCGCAATACGAACACCGAAGTTTTTGCTTAAAATGTCATCCAGAATTTCTGTTTCTGATTCAGCAGCAAATGCACCTTGCTCAGCAACACTGATTTTATTCCAGGGAATGCTTACAGAACCAGGAATTGTACCTTGTTGTACCCATTCAGGTGTCCGTGAATCAACCACTAAAACACTATTATCACCACGACTTGCACGCTTAAGATAGTGCAAGACTTCAAGCTCACCAATAGTACCTACATTTTTTGCAACAGTAATAGGTTGTACACAAAATGGAGGACACGCTCTGGCAGTGTGATTAAAGGCTGTTGGGATAGTTGCTTTCTTATCCGTAGTACGGGTGATGGTAACTGTTTTCCCATTGTGTATCACATCAATCTCTTTTATTTTGGAGGTAATATAACCCTCACCCATAACAACAGAAGTGGATACAGCACCTGAATTCAGGTAAGAAGGACTCGTAAGATCTTTTTGAGCCCTCTGAGAAACAGATTGTTCATAGCCATAGCTTCCCTGTCGTTCTGCTTTACCTGCTAATTTGATTGCTTTATCAAACTGCCCTTCTTTCAAAGCGGCTTTTGCTTTTTTAATCAATTTACCTGTATCACGCCATTCGCCATCAACTGATGCAGCATGTTGACGAGACGTTTCAGCTTTATCAATCGCTGATTGAGCGGCTTTTTTGTCAGCAGCCATGACATTACTACTAATGGCCAGACTTACAAACAGAGCCAAACTAAGTAATTTTTTGGTCGTTATTTTCACTTTATTCTCCTACAAATATTTTTTTGTTAACAAACGCGATTATTTACGTGCGCCTGGACCATTGAGCTCCAAACCGTTACTCATATAAGTCAAAAAATATTCCAGATTACGATACTCTTCACCCTGAGCTTTAAATGGCTTAGCACGAACCTGTTTATTACAACCAGTAAAACGACGGTGTAAAGTACCAACAGTTCCCCATTTAGAACGATAAACTGGGAAGTGCGTTGTTTGTCCAAGAGCTGGACTTAAAATCTCTGAACGAATTTGATTGCCTGCATTTTGAACATGACAATTAGCACAAGAAAAGTTTAGCTGTCCACGACGAGTATAAAAGAACTTTTTACCATCTTCATAAGCCGCCATTGCACCGGCATCATCTTTAGGTATAACAACATTTGTTTTGTTACCACGAGATTCAAACGAGAGATAAGAAAGAATGTTATTGATGCTACCTTTTTTATATTTCAATGGTTTTTCACCATTTGCTTCACGGCATTGGTTCAATGCCAGGGCCAGGGTCATAACTTTTCCTTGCTTTTTGTCCCAATGAGGATATTTGTGTGCGATAGCTGGACCATCAGCAAAACAACTTTTGTAGGTTTTACCATTCGCGAATGGTTTTTCCCACATTGCTCGTCCATCATCAACAGCAATCTCATATGGAGGAAACTCTTCAATTGCTTCCCAACTTTCTCTGCCAACCTTATCATATGCATATGCACCATTTGCAAATTCTTCAAATGGCACACTACTAAAACGTCCTTTAAAATAGTCAGTAAGGACTTTCTTATCTGCTTCTGGGTCTGTAGTGGCGCCTGCATTAGCAGTTGCTGCAACCGTTCCTATCAGACATATCAGAATTAATTTACTCATTAATTTGTTCATCATCTATCTACCAATCAGTTATTGTAAAGAAGTGTTATTACAGCGAATAAATATAGTCAACGACTTTATCCACTTCATCTTTTGTCAAAATCTCATAACGACCAAATAAAGGCATGGAGGTTTCGGGGTTACGTTTGGATGCATCTGAAATTTGACTTTTTAGGACCTCTTTATCGGGGAAACGTGCTTTCATACCAATAAGTGGTGGGGCTATATTTCCAGGACTGGCACCGCCTACAATCATATGACAAGCTAAACAATTGCCTTTAGGACGGGAAAAGGCAATTTCTTTACCTTCTTCTATTTTTTTACTAGCGTTACTACCAGCATCTGCAGCCAATGCTGTTGAAGTTGACAGTGAAACACCAATAAGCATGGCACTGGCTAAATTTAGCAGCCCTTTGCTTTTCTTAATCATTCTTTTCTCCTGAGGTATCTTTCTAAAAATGGAGGTTATTCTCTAATTATTTTTATTATTTGAAATAAAATAGACTTACACAACATAAAATATTTTGAAGGAGCATTATTTTAATGGGGTACATGTAAGTCAAGTTCTTATTATGGCAAGATAGCAGAAAAGAAAAATTAGAATATGTGATAATTTATATAGAGGTTTTCCACACCATAACCATACAAAAGAAAAAAATTAGAATAAACTAATACTCTTTATTAGTTATCCAAAGCTTAACTAATAAGCTTTAAAAGTAGTGCCATTCGCATTAAATCAGATAAGGTATTAGCCACCATTTTTTCCATTACTTTTGAACGATGGGCTTCCACTGTCGATTGACTGATATTCATTTCTGAAGCGATTATTTTATTACGTTTCCCCTCAATAACACACTGCAAAACTTCTTTTTCTCTTGGTGTCAGGTCATCGTATCGCTTTTCAATATCCTGCAGACGAGAAGTTTCTCCTCTTTGTTTTGCATCCTGTTCAATTGCGCGATGCACATTATCAAGCATTGACTGATTATTAAATGGCTTCTCGATAAAATCAATGGCGCCTGCTGTTACCGCTCTTACTGCCATTGGTACATCACCATGCCCTGTGATAATGATAATTGGTGGATGAATTTTTTCTGCTCCCAATCGCGCTTGCAAATCCAGTCCACTCAGTCCCGGCATACGAACATCCAAAATAAGACAGCCAGGTTTTGATGCATCAAATTGATCCAGGTACTCTTGTGCAGATGGAAAACTCTCCGATTTAAGACCAACGGAGTCCATTAATAATGTCAGTGCACTTCGTACAGGCTCTTCATCATCAACAATAAAAACACAGGGTTCAATACTCATTTACGCTACTCCACTAATTTTTTTGAAGAGACTTTTTTATTTACATCATTTACTTTACTGGCAACAGGTAGAGCGAAACGAAATACAGTACCGCCTCCACCATCAGAATGCAAATACAATTTTCCATGATGAGATTCAATGATCCCCTGACTTATTGAGAGTCCTAAACCAAGGCCATCATTTTTGCTCGTAATAAAGGGGTCAAACAAACCCTCTTTAATTTCATCGTCAATCCCAGGTCCACTATCTTGAACCGTAACAACAACTGCGTTACCACCAGCAACTTCTGTCTTAATTGTTATTGTTCGATTATTTTCTGGTATTACTTGCATCGCTTCAATCGCATTTTTCAACAAGTTTAATAAAACCTGTTCGATTTGAATGGGTTGTGCAAGTACTTTATAGAGATTTTTATCCATTTCCTTAATAATTTTAACACCTGATTTTCTTGCTTCTGATTTAATAAAAAGCAAGACTTCAATAATTAAATCATTAATATCAATAATGGAGCGTTCCGGTTGTTCTTTTCGCACAAACTGACGTAACTGTTTGATAATTTCACCTGAGTGTTCTGCTTGAAGCCCTATTGTCTCCAGAGTGTCTGTCAGTCTTTCTTGTGTCATTCCTCCACTTTCCATCATTTGAATACAGGCATAAGAATTTGTCGCAATGGCCGTTAATGGCTGATTAAGTTCATGAGCAATACCGGCAGCCATTTCTCCCATGGTATTAAGACGCGCCATATGGGCTATTTCTTTTTGATGTCGACGTTTTTCTTCATCAGCCCTTTTACGTTCACTAATATCTCTATAAACAACAACACTGCCAATAGCATTTCCACGGTGATCAAGCATAGGTGTACTGCTATATTCAACTGGAAAACTGGTACCATCTTTTTTCCAGAAAATATCATCATCAATAAAACGTGGCTGTTTATCTGTAAACGTTAAATAGACTGGGCAGTCTTCAGCTTTATGAACACTTCCATCGGTATGAGTATGATGTAGCAAGTCATGTTGATTCGCATTTTGGAAATCCTCTAAGTCCCATCCTGAATTTTCTCTCATGGAACGATTCATGAAGATGCAATTTCCCTCAGTATCCACACCATAAATCCCATCACACACAGAATTAAGTATTAAATCATGCTGATACTCTAATGAACGTTTAGATTTTTTCAATTGTGTATTCAGACGTGCAACCCAGGTACTCATAATGGTCAACATAAGTAAAAACACAAAAATAATTGCTATTCCCTTCCAATAACGTGTTATCGCATCTGATAGTGTAAAGCCTCTATTTTTTTCATAAGGAGGTAGATTAAGTTTTTTAAACAACTCATGAACGAGTTGATAATCCAGTGGTACGGTCCAGCCAGCATAATGGTGAGTTTCAGATGCGTGGACACTACTCATTTTCAAAAGTGCAATAGCCACTTCTTGAGCCAATTGATTTGATGTGTGTTTTAATTTACTAAAGGGCCATTCTGGATAAAGAGAGGTACTATGAATATAAGGAAAGCCATCATAAATTACAGGAGAAATAATATTGAATTCATCAAGACGAATATCACCATTAGCCGCCATTTTTTCAAGAATACCACTACGTACTGTCCCAACATCAACATAACCATTTTTTACGGATAAGACGACCTCATCATGTGTTCCGGCAAATGAAATGGATGCAAGATCTTTATAGGGGTTGAGCCCCTCCTTTTGCATTAATCCCCAGGCCATTTGAAAACCACCAAGTGATATTTCATCAACAGCCATAAATTTTTTGCCTCTTAGACTGCGGATATCCATTATATCCTTACGACTTTTTCGAGAAAAAATAACACCAGCGAAGAGATTGAGAGGAATATCAGCAATACGATTATTGAGGGTTACAATTCGAGACACCCGATAACGGACTTCCATATTGACATAAATACCAGAGTTCACCAGTAAAAAGTCCACTTCACCTGCACTCACAACAGGATCAATCTCATCAAAATCAAGGGGAACAATTGTAAACTGATAGCCATCAAGTGTTTCACTCAGATATTGAGCGGTCGGTAACCAGGTCTGTCTGGTCACATCATCACCTCGGTGGCTTAAAACACCAATACGAATCAACTCATCTTTTTCATTGGACAATACGGCTTCTGGCACCAGGCCAAAAACAAGTAGAGATAGGATAATTAATAGTGTGTGTTTAATGGAAATCAAATTAGCTCATTTTATTGTTATCAGATACATTGGTGATCAAAAATTTAAATGATGATGCTCTCCGTTGTCCAGTAGATATACTAAGGAAAACCGCTATAACCAATCTTATTTTTGTCCATATTGTTTCGGCTGTTTTTAGTCAATAATATAGGATAATTATCACTTAATACAAGAGTGAATCAGTTTAGAAAAAAGACAACTATAAAAATTCATTGCACAGGTTGCACAGAAAGTTAAAAAGAACCTTAAAAAGAGAGCTAAACAATGACAGCATCAAGTAGCATTTCAAGAAGAAAATTTGTAAAAATAATGGGTGTAGCAGGCACAGCAACTACAGTACCCGCTTTATTTCCTGTCAATGCACTGAGCCAGTCCAATAAAGCAAAGCCAGAAGACTTCTACAATATTCCAATGAAAGGTAATGCAAGAATACTGCATATAACCGATGTCCACGGCCAATTAAATCCTGTCTATTTTCGTGAACCCAATGTCAATCTGGGTGTAGGTGATGCTTATGGACGCCCACCTCATGTTGTTGGTAAAAAGCTACTCGCCCATATGGGACTCAAGCAAAACTCTCCAGAAGCTTACGCTTATACTTATTTAAACTTTGAAAATGTAGCAAAAATTTATGGTAAAACCGGTGGTTTTGCTCATATGAAAACACTTTTAGATCGTCTACGCCAGCAGGCAGGTGGAAAGCAAAATACTCTGACTATTGATGGCGGTGACTTATGGCAGGGTTCAGGTACAGCTCTTTGGACACGTGGTGTAGACATGGTTGAAGCTTCCAATATCATGGGCTTAGATGTCATGGTTGGTCATTGGGAGTTCACTTATAAAGAGGAAGAAGTCTTAAGTAATGTTGCTCTATTTAAAGGCGACTTTATTGGTCAAAATGTTCGCGTAAAAGAAGATGCCATTATGGGTGACGACTACCCTTCTATGGTTGAACGCTACGATGGCAGTGGTCTTTATGATGAAGACTCAGGCCACGCATTTCGCCCCTATGTTATTAAAGAAGTTAATGGTGCACGTATCTGTATCATTGGTCAGGCCTTTCCTCGTACTGCTAATGCAAATCCACAGGAATTTTTCCCTGACTGGTCATTCGGTCTACGCGAAGATGACATGATTGAGCTGGTAAAAACCATCCAGGCAGAAGAAAAACCTGATGCCATTGTTTTACTCTCTCATAATGGTATGGATGTTGATATTAAAATGGCACAAAATGTTCCTGGTTTAAATGCTGTTTTTGGTGGTCATACCCACGACGGCATGCCAAAGCCTGTTGAAGTGAAAAATGTCGCAGGTGGTACTTGTCTTGTGACAAATGCAGGTTCTAATGGTAAGTATGTCGGTGTTATGGACTTTGATATCCAAAAAGGCAAAATTAAGTCAATGAATTACCAAATGTTACCTGTTCTTTCAGACTGGTTGCCTGCTGATAAAGAAATGGCTGCCTATATCAAACAAATGCGTCAAACTAAATACTCCGATAAGATTGTTGAAAGCCGTTCAAAAGAACATTTCTATAATGAAACTCGTGTTGGTAAAACCTATGATGAAATCCTCAATGAAAAACTAGCGATTGCTGATCGCTTATTATATCGTCGAGGTAATTTCATGGGAACCTGGGATCAGGTGCTTTGTAATGCTTTAATACATGAATATAAAGCTGATGTCTCCATGTCTGCAGGTGTACGTTGGGGTACCACGACACTTGAAGGTGACTGGATCACCATGGAAGATGTAATGACACAATGCGCTATTACTTACGGTGAAACTTATGTTTCAGAAATGAAAGGTAAGGACTTAATGAATATCCTTGAGGGCGTTGCTGATAATTTGTTTGACCCTGATCCTTACTTACAATCAGGTGGTGATATGGTTCGAATTGGTGGAATGGATTATACCATTAATCCTGATAAACCCATCTACGAACGCATTACTGATGCTCGCTTAGACAATGGTCACTTGATTGAACCTGAAGAAGTTTACAAGGTAGCTGGTTGGGCGTCAGTGAATCGTACTCCTGAAGGTCGCTTAATGTGGGATGTGGTTCATGACTATATCATTAGCCAACGTGGTAAAGATAATGTTTTACGTTTACCTAAAATCAACCATCCTAAGTTAGTGGGAGTATCTAAAAATCCAGGCATTGCTGATTATCCTGGAAAATTGGGATAAGCTTTTCATAAAATTTAAAACAGTTTAGCTCGGTTTAAGCAGTTTAATTTTAGAATTAAACTGCTTTTTTTTGCTTAGACAAGAATCTCTTGTGTAAAATCAAATAATCGTCGACACAATGACAGTCCCTTTACCCATTGCTTTTGATGTTGTTCACAGGCCGCTTTCAATTGTTGCTCTGAACCGATAAAGGAATGAAAGTTTGATTTAAAGCTGGTCACTGTTTCCAGCCAGTTGGCTTCATCTAATCCCAGTTGATGCAGAATTTTAGGTGTATTATTGGGAATAAAGCCTTTCTTCTTTGGATGAATACAA
>JAPHSW010000154.1 GCA_026196615.1 Gammaproteobacteria bacterium
GAAGGTTAAATCAACCTCATCATTATTTGTGCTGCCATTAAAAATATTAAGTCCCTGACTGATTTCAGGAAGGTGTCTATGTCCAGGCACAGCATAAGCTTTGAAACTTTCACTGGTCTCACATAATAATGTGCCAACATTAGCACCACGCCCTGCACCACTCACACCTGATTTACAATCCGCAACTAAAAAATCAGTTTTAAGTAATTTATTTTCAAATAAAGGTAAAAAACCTAATTGTACTGCGGTCGGATAACAGCCAGGATTAGCAATTAAGCTAGCTTGTTTAATTGCTTCTCGGTTAACTTCTGGTAAACCATACACTGCTTGTTCAACATAATCAGGGCAAGCATGTTCCATCCCATACCATTTTTCCCAGACTTTAATATCCTTGATCCTGAAGTCAGCAGCCAGATCAATCACTTTAACGCCCGCTTCAATTAGCTCAGGAACCATTTTCATAGCAATGCCATTAGGCGTCGCAAAAAAGACCAGATCGCACTTTTTTAGTGTTGAGACATCAGGCTCTGAAAATTCAATATCCAGATGATCACGTAAATTAGGAAATAAATCCTTCACAGGAAGTCCGGATTCCGAACGCGATGTAATCACCTGAAGTTCTACATTAGGGTGAATTGCTAAGAGTCTTAGCAATTCAACTCCGGTATAACCGGTTCCGCCTACAATACCAACTTTAATCTTTGCCACTGAACTCTCAACCACCGTCTATTGCCCCTAAAGTCTGATCTTATTCTCTGGAAATTTAACTGAATTAAACATTATAATACAGGATTAGGTAGAGTACGAAAGAAAAATTCTTTCACTTAATTTAAAAGGGAAAGATTATTTCACTTATAATTTGGATAATTCATAACAAATGAAGAAAAAAGATTTTGCAGTTATTGGTTTTGTTGTTTTATTAGGTGCGCTGTTAGGCTATCTATGGTTAGCCCCTGCAGGGCAAGTTCCGGCACCACAAGCTCACTTTGAAGACTTGCAAGGCAATCAATTTAGCCTACAACAACTCAAAGGCAAACCTGTTATTATTAACTTTTGGGCCACAACCTGCCCAGGTTGTGTATTGGAAATCCCTGCTTTAGTTGAACTATCACATAAATATTCTGTCGATAATCTCGTGGTTATTGGTGTTGCAATGGATTATGATCCTGAATCTCAGGTTAGAGAAATGGTTCGTCAAAAAAAGATGACTTATCCTGTTGTTTTAGATTCAAAAGGTCAACTAGCCCAAGCTTTTGGTCAAGTAACCCTCACTCCAACCACCTTTTTTATTAGTAAAGAAGGAAAAATCTTTAAACATAAATTGGGTGAAATGTCTCATTCAGAACTGGAAAGCACGATACAAAGTTTAATTCTTTAAGAGTTATTAAAAATTTATTCTATAAGCTCCCTTATCCCAGTGATTAGGAAATAATAAAATTAGAAAGGGCATTTAAAATGTTATGGGTTAAAGCTTTTCACGTTATTTTCATGGTTTCCTGGTTTGCAGGTTTATTCTATTTACCACGACTATTTGTTTACCATGCCAGTAGTGAAGATGAAATCAGTAATGAACGCTTCAAAATCATGGAACGAAAACTCTTTTATGGCATTATGACACCAGCTGCCGTAGTAACACTTATTCTTGGATTCTGGATGCTTTTTGATTATGCATGGCAGGCTTATTCATCGATGCTCTGGTTACAAATAAAATTAGTCATCGTTGCCTTACTACTTATTTATCATTTCTATTGTTGGAAGCTGTTGAATTTATTTAAAGATGACAACAATCACCACAGTCACGTTTACTATCGCTGGTTTAATGAAATTCCAGTGTTCATGTTAATAGGCACCATAATTTTAGTTATTGTGAAACCAATATAAGAGCTAAATGACAAACTATATGAATCAACCACGTCCTATTGTTATGTCCTTTTCCGGCAACGATCCCACTGGAGGTGCCGGGCTGCAGGCTGATATTGAAGCTGCTTCTAGTATGGGGGCTCGAATCGCTCCAGTTGTTACCGCATTAACTGTTCAGGACACTCAAAACGTAAAATATTTTTCTGCAACTGATGCCAAAATGGTAGTTGAGCAAGCACGAGTTATATTGGAAGATATGCCTGTTTCTGCTTTTAAAATTGGAATGGTGGGGAGTATTGAAAACATCAATGCCATTCATACAATTTTACATGATTATCATGACATTCCTGTTATCGTTGATCCCATTATCAGCGCGGGTGGCGGAATGTCTCTGGCAAGTGAGGAAATGGCTCTCGCCTATTCAGACTTAATTTTCCCTCTCACTAATTTGGTCACACCCAACAGCAATGAAGTACGTCTATTAGCGCCAGAAGCAGACTCACTGGATGCTTGTGCTCAGGAACTTATGGATGATGGTTGTGAATATGTTCTGTTAACAGGCACCCATGAAAGTACTGAACAAGTGATAAACTCATTTTATGGCCATCATAAGAAAATTGAATCCACATGCTGGAAACGTTTACCCAATAGCTACCATGGCTCAGGATGCACTCTGACTTCTGCAATTGCCGGCCTGGTTGCCTGTGGTCAATCTATCCCCGATGCAGTGAGTATTGCTCAAGAATATGCATGGCAATCCCTTGTTGATGGTTATCAATCAGGTATGGGACAGTTCCATCCTGATAGGCTTTCCTGGACAAAAAATTGGACCGAAAGTAATAGAGATGTGATAACTAATAGTTCTCCCATAAAAAAGTCCAATCAAACAGAAAATTGAATTAAATGTCTCCAGTAATACTCCCAAAGAAAGAAAAAAAAATTCAAGGGCTTTATGCCATTACGGCTCCTGAGTTAGTACCATCTGAATCACTTATTTCATCAATTGAAAGTGCTATTTTAGGTGGTGCACGCATCATTCAATACCGAAATAAATTCGCATCAGACTCTCAAAAGCATCAAGAGGCCAGTCAATTAAGTTTACTTTGCAAGCAACATAATGTCTGTTTTATTATCAATGATGATCCTCAACTGGCATTAGCGGTGAATGCTGATGGAGTTCATGTTGGTAAAGAAGATGGAAAAATTATTGATGCACGCAAACAATTAGGATCACAAGCCATTATTGGAGTCTCATGTTACAACCAATTTGAAAATGCTCAAAAAGCTGTTGCACAAGGGGCAGACTACGTTGCATTTGGACGCTTTTTCCCATCAAAAACCAAACCTGATGCAGTGCAGGCTGATTTAAATTTACTTGAACAAGCAACTCAACAACTTAGTGTCCCCATAGTTGCCATCGGTGGTATTAAACGGGATAATGCCCATGAATTAATTAAGCGCGGTGCTGATTCAATTGCTGTCATTAATGATTTATTTCATGATGAGCAGGAAATTTATAATACAGCCCTGATTTATCAAGGATTTTTTAACTCTTGATATTAATGCAAATTATTTAGTGTAAACATAACATTTAGTCACACCACTAAAGCTGCCATTCGAAAAGAATCAATTTTTAATTTAATTAAATAGGAAATTTTTTACTATGACCCGTTCACACGATTTGTTTCAACAAGCTCAACAAACAATTCCTGGAGGTGTTAATTCACCCGTTAGAGCCTTTAAAGGCGTTGGTGGCGATCCTGTTTATTTCAAAAAAGGCGAAGGCGCTTATCTCTATGACGAAGATGATAATCGTTATATTGATTATGTTGCATCATGGGGCCCTATGATTATGGGACATGCTCACCCAGAAGTTGTTAAGTCTGTACAGAATGCAGCAAGTAATGGCTTAGGGTTTGGTGCTCCAACTCAAATTGAAACAGAAATGGCTGAACTTGTTTGCCAGCTAGTACCTTCTATTGAAATGATTCGGATGGTCAGTTCAGGTACAGAAGCCACTATGAGTGCAATCCGATTAGCACGTGGTTATACCCATAGAGATAAGATTGTTAAATTCGAAGGTTGTTATCATGGTCACTCAGATTCTTTATTAGTCAAAGCAGGGTCAGGCGCATTAACCTTTGGCGTTCCATCATCTCCTGGTGTACCAGCCTCTTTATCTGAACATACAATTACCTTGACTTATAATGACAGTGAACAAGTTAGAGAAGTGTTTGCTGATATTGGAGATCAAATTGCAGCTATTATTGTAGAACCTGTTGCAGGAAATATGAACTGCATTCCTCCAGTTGAGGGGTTTCTTGAAACACTACGAGAAGTTTGTGATCAATCTGGCAGTGTCCTTATTTTTGACGAGGTCATGACTGGCTTTCGTGTATCAAAAGGCGGAGCACAAACTCACTATGGCATCACACCCGATTTAACAACATTAGGAAAAGTCATTGGCGGTGGCTTACCTGTCGGGGCTTTTGGTGGAAAAAAAGAAATTATGGAAGAAATTTCACCCTTAGGTCCTGTTTATCAGGCAGGGACTCTATCAGGAAATCCTTTATCTATGGCTGCTGGAATGACCACACTCTCACTGGTTTCTCAAGAGGGCATCCATGAAAACTTAGATGCAAAAGCTAAACGTCTGGTCTCAGGAATTATTACTAAAGCCAAAGAAGCCAATATTCCTATGACATCAAATCAAGTGGGTGGCATGTTCGGACTTTTCTTCAGTGAAGAAGAAAAAATAACAGGTTTTGCACAAGTATCAAAAAGCGATCAGGAACGTTTCAAAAAATTTTTCCATGGTATGCTGAATGAAGGTGTATACATTGCACCTTCAGCTTTTGAAGCAGGCTTTGTTTCAGCTGCACATACTAATGATGATATTGATGCCACAATTGAAGCCGCAGGCAGAGTTTTAAAAACTTTGTAACCCCATGAGTTTGTCATGTTGGAAGTCTATTTTATTTAACAACATGACAAACTTATTTTTATCATACCCCTCCAAAATCCAGGTAAAATTCTAACAATATAAACGCTTAAACATCTTTTGAATCATTGTTTCTAACATGTTTAGGTTTTCTTATACAAAGCTTCCCGCTTGAAAAAATGGGACTTTAGCCTCATTTTAGTTAGAACGTACTCAAAAAAATATGTCGAATTAATCTTATCAAATATGAATGCACTTGAAATAAAAGACCTGACAAAAGTTTACAAAAATGGTTTTGAAGCATTAAAGGGAATAGATCTTCAAGTAAAAAAAGGTGACTTTTTTGCTCTTTTAGGTCCGAATGGTGCAGGTAAATCTACTGTCATTGGTATCATCTGCTCTCTTATTAATAAAACAGCTGGCAAAGTTTCTATTGAAGGCCATGATTTAAATCTTTCCCCTCAAGATGCAAAAAAAAATCTGGGTGTAGTACCACAGGAATTTAATTTTAATGTATTTGAACCTGTAGAAGAGATTCTTGTTAATCAGGCTGGTTATTATGGAGTGCCAAGAGAAGAAGCCTTTAAGCGTGCAGAAACCCACCTAAAACAAATTGATTTATGGGATAAGCGTCGAGAAATGGCCAAGGATCTGTCTGGAGGTATGAAGCGCCGACTAATGATTGCACGTGCACTCATGCACAATCCTCAAATTTTAATACTTGATGAACCCACTGCAGGAGTTGATATCGAAATCAGGCGTAGCATGTGGTTATTCCTGAGAAAACTTAATGAGCAGGGAATAACCATTATTTTAACAACTCACTATCTTGAAGAAGCTGAAGAGCTTTGTAAAAATATTGCAATTATCGATCAAGGACTCATAATAAAAAATTGTGAGATGTCTGAGTTACTTTCAGAGCTTGATAGTGAATGCCTGGTCTTAAACTTAAAAACGGCAATAAAAACTCCTCCCTCTTTAGGTGATTATTCTGTTCGTTTAAAAGATACAACAACACTTGAGGTTGAAGTTAAAAAGGGTGAAGGTGTTAATACACTATTTAAGCTACTATCTGAAAATAAAATTGATGTGCTAAGTATGAGAAATAAAAGTAATCGACTAGAACAACTTTTTTTACGTTTAGTTGATAGAAAACATTTAGAGAATCAAAAACCCTTAGAAATAACTTTGGGTGTGTAAATCATGAGTTTAAAAACAATTCACTTAAAAGAAAATCTGACTGCTTACAAAACCATATTGATTAAAGAAATCTTGCGCTTTTCCAGAATATGGTTACAAACAATCATTCCACCCGCAATCACAATGGGCTTATATTTTATTATTTTTGGGCAGCTCATCGGTTCTCAACTTAATGATATAGATGGTTATTCCTACATGGACTATATTGTTCCTGGATTAATTATCATGTCAATCATCACCAGTTCATATTCCAATGTCGTCTCTTCATTCTATGGAACAAAATTCCATCATCATATTGAAGAACTTTTGGTCTCGCCCATAGCTAATATAACGATTATTGCAGGCTATGTTTCTGGTGGTGTAGCCCGTGGTTTAATTGTAGGGGTTATAGTGACATTGGTGTCATTATTTTTTACACAACTATCAATCAATAGCTATGGCATTACATTTCTAGTGGCAGTAATGACAGCCATTCTTTTTTCTCTTGCAGGTTTGATCAATGCCATTTTTGCAAATAGTTTTGATGACATTACTATCATTCCTACATTTGTTTTAACTCCTCTAACTTATCTTGGTGGCGTCTTTTACTCTATTAATATGTTACCTGAATTTTGGCAGAGTGTATCATTAGTCAATCCGGTTCTTTACATGGTTAATGCTTTTCGAATGGGTATGCTTGGTGTTTCTGATGCCAGTTTGCCAATTGCCATTTCAATAATTTTAGGATTCATACTATTATTAACATCAGTATGTTTATGGCTTTTACATTATGGTATTGGTGTAAAAAAATAACATAACAAATTAACTTCCAGGGTAATTTCATAAACAGAAATGGAATTTTTTACAACAGATAACATTACAGAGTTTATTAAACAAAGCCAATATACAGGTCTTATTGTTTTTTTAATTGCTTTTTTAGAAACCCTTTTTTTAGTTGGTTTCTTTTTCCCTGGTTCTGTAGCCTTAATAGCAATAGGCGGTTTAATTGCCACCGGTTATCTTGACTTATGGACAACACTTTTTTGGGCTTTTGCAGGAGCAGTTGTTGGAGACAATTTAAGTTTTTGGATTGGTGTTTACTTTCAGGAACCATTAAAAAAAACAAAATGGCATAATAATCATCAGGAAGCCTTCACCAAAGGGGAAGAATTTTTCCATAAATATGGTATTTATAGTGTTGCTCTAGGACGATTTATTGGCCCCATCAGAGCTGTAATTCCTGCCATTGCTGGAAGTCTTGGAATGTCAGGTCGCACTTTTTTTATTGTAAATGTTGTTTCAGCACTGATATGGGCGCCAGTATACATATTACCCGGCTTATTCGTAGGTGATTTTTATAATTACATAAAGCAATATATTCAATTAGAATTCTGGAGTCTATTTCTGATAGGCCTTTCTACCTGGATAGCCTATCTTATAATTAAACATTCAAAGCATACAAAAAAAAGTATTGCTTATATCACTTTATTTCTTATTTCAATGGCTTCTGTAAGCATATCTCAGGTTCATCTTCTTTAAGATGAATCTTTTTATTCCGATAGCATGCCCAGGCTTAACATCTCATCATATAACATAGCCAAACGTCCCATAGGCTCATTTAACTCAAGTAATTGCTGCTTTTTTACCATGGATAAGGGAAGAAGTTCACTCAGCCTGGAGCCCACCCAACTTGCATCATCATATTTTTTCGGCAGGGTAATATAAGGGTGTTGTAAGACGGCAAAGATTTTTTTTAACACATTAACCATTGATTGATATTGTTCAGGTAATACCACAATTGTTTCCTGTGGTTGTAACTCAACATCAGCCAGAATTAATTCATTTTTTTGAACTTGTTTATTAATCACTTTAAATTTTTGTTTTCCCTGTACTGAAATCCCTAATAGCCCATCCTTTCGATGTTCCCAGAAAGTGATTTCAACAAGAGTACCCATGGGATATATTTCTGGTGCAACTCCGACTTCACTACCTTCACTTATCAAACAGATTCCAAATCCAGCTCCCGTTTTTTCACACTCTGTCAACATATCAAGATATCTAGGTTCAAACACCTTTAGGGTTATAGCACCATCAGGAAATAATATCGATTTCAGAGGAAATAAAGGTAAGTTCTTTATTGCTGAAATATTGTCAGTTGTCGTTATTAAAGAGGTCATAGCATTTGACTCTATATAAAATAGTTATTAATTTCCCCAACGAGGAAGTAAATTCTGATCGATATTTAAATGATCTAAAATTCGAGCAACTACAAAATTAACCAGATCAGAAACTGTTTTTGGTTGTTGATAAAAACCAGGAGAAGCGGGCATAATTGTAACCCCCATATGACTTAATTTAAGCATATTTTCAAGATGAATGGATGAAAATGGCATTTCTCTGGTTAATAAGATTAATTGCCGACGTTCTTTTAACATCACATCAGCCGCACGCTCAATTAAATTATTACTTGCCCCTTGTGCAATAGACGATAAAGTTCCCATTGAACAAGGACAAACAACCATCGCACTCGCTGGATTTGAACCACTCGCCACTGGAGATGTCCACTCTTCTTTACCATAAAAATTTAATTGTGAATGATCATTTTGCTGTTCAGAACTTAATGATTCAGAAAAATAATCTAAAAAAAACGCCTTTAATTCAGTTATATTGTCAGGTAGTTTCAAATCAAGTTCAGTTTTGATGACTTCTTTTGCTGCACTCGAAAATAATACATTTACTCTTACATTTGCAATAAGCAAGCTGCGCAGTAATTGGATAAAATAAGGTGAACCGGAGGCTCCCGTTACAGCAACAGTCACAACTTTATCCATCATGATAAAAACCAATTAACCTTAATTTTGAAATTAATAATTGTTTATTCTATTTTTTATGTTGTAACCCATCAAGCAACATTTGGTGAATCCCTCCAAAACCACCATTACTCATCACTAAAAGATGATCTGTGGTTCTAGTTTCAGCCAAAATAGCTTTAGTCATTTTTTCTATATCATTATAACCATGGCCCCTTTGACCTAATAATTCAAGCATATCTGTAAATTTAGTCGCATAGTCATCAGGTAGAAACACAAATACTTCATCGGCTTGCTCTAATGAAGCAGGTAGAGTCGTATTATGAATTTGCATTTTCATCGTATTAGAACGAGGCTCTAAAATCGCAATAATACGCTGCTTATCACCTATTTTTCGCCTTAGTCCATCAATTGTTGTGGCAATAGCTGTTGGGTGATGGGCAAAATCATCATAAACCGTCACATCATTAACTTTACCTTTTATTTCCATCCGTCGTTTAACATTTTTATAATCAGCCAGAGCTTCAATAGCATATTTAACTGGCACCCCCGCATGACGAGCAGCAGCAATTGCTACTACTGCATTATTAACATTATGCATTCCAAGTAAATCCCAATGAACAATCCCTTGTGATTCATTTTTCCAAAAGACTTCAAAGTGTGAACCATCTGCACTAATAGAAACATCTGACTCAACCTCACTATCAGTTAACAATTTTATTGACCAGCCAATAGAATTATCAGACTCTGAAAAATATTCCTTTTCACTCCAACAGCCCATGTTAATAACATCTTGAAGAGAGCGATCTTCTTCTGGAAAAATGAGTAATCCATTCCCTGGAACCGTTCGAATTAGGTGATGAAATTGTTTTTTTATTGCACCGAGATCTTCAAAAATATCTGCATGATCAAATTCAAGGTTATTTAAAATGACAGTTCTAGGGTGATAATGCACAAATTTGGAACGCTTATCAAAAAAAGCGGTATCATATTCATCCGCTTCTACAACAAAAAAAGGCATATCACCATTTCGGGCAGAGACACCAAAATTTTCTGGAACTCCTCCAATTAAAAAGCCTGGATTTAACCCAGCATATTCCAAAATCCAACTGAGCATACCACTCGTCGTAGTTTTTCCATGAGTTCCTGCAACGGCAAGGACCCAGCGGTCGTATAACACATTTTCAGCAAGCCATTGAGCTCCAGAAGTATAAGGAATGTTTTGCTCAAGAACATACTCTACTGCTGAATTACCTCTTGAAAGAGCATTCCCAATCACTACAACATCAGGTGATAATTGCTTTATAGCATTTGAGTCAAAACCTTGTATGAGTTCAATCCCTTGCTCTTCAAGTTGTGTACTCATTGGGGGATAAACGTTAGCGTCTTGCCCAGTTACTTTATGTCCATTAGCTCTTGCCAGAAGTGCAATACCTCCCATAAAAGTGCCACAAATTCCGAGAATATGCACATGCATAGAGTTAAACTCCTAGTATTTTGATCGTTAGAGTATTAAGGCTAATAAAGTAAGTAATTGCTAAAGCAAAACCTAAAAAAAATGTGATATTTAAAGCACTTTTGAAGATATGGGCATAGATAGATAAAACCCAGGCAATAAGAAGTAAATTCAACAAACCAAAACTATCATCAGAAATAATTCCAACTTTCCAAATAAAAACAATTGGTAGAAAACAAATTAAGTTTGTGAACAAACTGACACCTATAAAAGCAGTTGCAGATTGAATAAAACGATAATTTAGTTTAAACAAAACTAACCAAAGCCAGGTAAAGATAAAAAGAAACAGGATAGATAGACTTGC
>JAPHSW010000211.1 GCA_026196615.1 Gammaproteobacteria bacterium
GGTTTGATCAGAAACTTTATCACTCTGAGTAAACCTATGGTGGTAAATCAGGAACTACTCCCGATTTAAAACCATATTATTCAGGTTCAACTAAATAAGATTTTGGATTATTTAGAATTACAAATATATTTATTTGATTGAATTCTATAGACGAATTGATGAAAATTTTTTTAACGCTTGAAGTAAGTTAACTATATTTTCTGCTGATTGATTAAACAACGGTAATTGTTTTTTCGCATCATCAAGATTTCCTGATTGATAAGCCAATATTATTTTTGCAGCATAAAGATGAAAATTTTTATGAACCTCTTCTAGTTGTTGAAAATCTTCATTTGATGACAAGAAATCAGACTCCAGTGAATGAATCCATTTTCCTAAATCACAGTCAGTATCTTTAGCAATTGTGGTTGGATTAAGAATATTACAATTGTCATCATCAAAAAGACTCTCTACAAGAGACTTCCAATTTAAGTGTTGATGAATTAATACATCAAAATCCATAGCTTTACTCATTCAAAATTACAGTAAGGAAATATTAGAATATTAAAAACCAATAAACTTAACTCAATCACTTATGTAAAAGTCATATAAATTACGTTTACAGATTTATTATGGCTGACTTTGTTCAATTATCAAGTCATTCATGAGTCTATCTAATGATAAGCGTGATTATTTAAATTTGAAAGAGTTTAATTATAAAGATGGTCATATATAAAGAGCATAGTTTGAAAAAAACAATTTAGTTTCCTATGATTAAATAAGGTAATAACTGACCAATAAGCTTTAGAATTATTTATCCAACTAACTTAGCAAACACTCAAGCAATAGACCTGTAGTAATTAGTTATCAAAGGGATTGCAAAAATAGTGAAGAATAAAAATATCATTCCTCCAAATATAGAAATGTTTCAAGAGTTTCTAAACGGTATCATTTCTCCTATTGCCTATCTGGATACAGAATGTAATTTTATTTTAGTCAATCAAGCATATGCTAATGCCGATAATAAGACACCTGAGTTTTTCCCAGGACTCAATCATTTTGATCTTTATCCCGATCAAGATAATCAAAAAATATTTCAATCTGTTATTGATAAGGGTGAACCCTATAAATGTACTGCCCGTCCATTTGAATATGCCGATCACCCCGAACGAGAGACAAGCTACTGGGATTGGGAATTAAACCCGATAAAAGACACTAACGACAACATCAATGGAGTAGTACTCTCTTTAATTGATGTTACAGAACGCATCAATATTGAAAAAGAACAAGCTCATAACCTTCTCATTCAGGAAATTGTTGCCTCTATAATCGAACTATCTTTACAACCTCTCCCCTTTAAAGAATTTTTGCGTCAGGCGCTGGTTTTTGCTTTGCAGGCGAATAAGTTTGATTTAGCTTTACAGGGTGTCATTTTTCTTCTCAATCCTGAAAGTGGTGAACTAGAAATGTGTGTGCGACATGGTCTACCTGATAGTATCGTGTCCAGTTGCTCTACAGTTACACGTGGGGAGTGCATCTGTGGAAAAGCACTTGAACAGGAAAAATTAATTTTCACTTCCTGTGTTGATCATCAACATAGCGTGACCTATGAAGGCATGTCATCTCATGGTCATTATTGTATTCCGATCAAGTCTCAGGGGGAAATTTTAGGTGTTCTCAATCTATATGTTGAGCATGGTCATAAATCCAATAGAGTCGAAGAGCAGTTTGTAAACACCATTGCTGATACTTTAGCCGTTGCAATTCTCAGAGAACGTACATCAAAAGCCTTAAAAGAAAGTGAAAAAAGGTTTCGAGCCATCACAGAAACTGCAAATGACGCCATTATATCTATCAATACTGACGGTAAAATCATTTCATGGAATAGAGGAGCAAAATCAATTTTTGGCTATGAGTATGAGGATATAATTAATCATCCATTATCAGCAATAATTCCAGAGAAATACCAAAAACTTTTTAAAAGGAAAATGAGACTATGGAATAAAACAGGTAAAATTCAACACACCAATATCCCTATGGAAGCCTCTGGACTGCGAATGGATGGTACAGAAATGGCACTAGAAATTCTTTTTTCAAACTGGACTCTCGAAGGCAAAGAATACACAACTGGTATCGTTCGTGATATTACAAAACGAAAACAAACCGAACGACTATCACAAGAAAATGAGAAAAAATTTAAAGCCATTTTAGAAGCAAGTCCAATACCTCTTGCTTTAAACAATGATCAAGGAAACATTACTTATATCAACAAAGCTTTTGTTCAGGCAACAGGTTATACCACACAAGACATTCCTCACTTAACAGATTGGTGGCCTCTTGCCTATCCTGATCCTGAATATCGTCAGCTGGTAATAGAAATATGGACAACTCATCTAGAGCATGCCAAAGAGACTAATAGCAAATTTACTCCAATTGAAATTAACGTCAGTTGTAAAAATGGCTCAACACGCACATTTATTGCCAGTGCTGCCTCTTTGGACAATAATTTTTTCGATAACCATTTGGTGGTGCTATACGATATTACCGAGCGAAAGCAAACTGAAAATGCCCTTTCCGACTCCTACAATTTACTTCAAACGATTATTGATACCGCACCTGTGCGTATTTTCTGGAAAGATAAACAATTACGTTATCTGGGTTGCAACCCTGCTCTTTCAAAGGATGCAGGAGAGCTATCGCCACAGGATATTATTGGAAAAAGTGACTTCCAACTCAATTGGAAAAATCAGGCTGAGCTTTATCAATCTGATGACTACAATGTCATGAAGACCAATACCGCTAAACTTTCTTATGTTGAACCACAAACAACGCCAGAGGGTAATACTCTCTGGAGAAGAACCTCTAAGGTTCCGCTAATCAATGCAGAAAATGAAACAATAGGTATACTCGGAATTTATCAGGATATAACCGAACAGAAAAAGATCGAAACAGAATTACAGATTGCTGCTACTGCTTTTGAAGCAAATGTTGGCATAATGGTAACGGATACCAATGGTACTATCGTAAAAATTAATAAGGCCTTTACTGAACAAAGTGGCTATAGTTCTGAAGAGACCTTAGGCCAGACACCTAGTCTATTCAAATCTGGTCGCCATGATAAAGGCTTTTATGCAGCCATGTGGGATAGTATTAAAAACAAAGGAGTATGGTCAGGTGAAATATGGGATCGGAGAAAAAATGGCGAAATTTATCCAAAATGGCTAAATATCACTGCCATCAAGGCAGCAGATGGTTCAGTAACTCATTTTGTCAGCACTCAAAATGATATTACTGAACTAAAAATTTCAGAAAATGAAATTAAAACACTGGCCTTCTATGATTCTCTCACATCATTACCTAATCGCCGACTGCTACAAGATCGCTTACAACAGGCATTGGCATCCAGTGAAC
>JAPHSW010000052.1 GCA_026196615.1 Gammaproteobacteria bacterium
AACAATTCGTTGTACCGCGGGGCTAATTGTTGACATACTTAGAACTCAATAAATAGAAAAATATTCTAGCGATAGTAGCCTACTATTGAGTTTTTACAATGATCTATATCATTACTTATGAATATAGTTAATAAATGATTGAATTCTTTTTCTGTAAAGAAAAATCAATTATTATTCACTGTATTCTTGATATGCTTTCGAGCCACCCATTATCAGGGCTCCAAGACCAGCACCAATCAAGGTAGATTTACGGTTATCACCAATAATAACGCCAGCAGCAGCACCTCCAACTGCACCGATTGCAGCACTTTGTGTGATAGCCATCCCTTTATGGTTCGTGGGTGTATTATAAGGATTTGTAGAACAAGCAGATAATGCAACTAGCATTAATAGTATAGTAAAAATCTTCATGACCGATTCTCATTTATTTTTTGATGATTTCATTATATCCATGCAATGCTGAACATTAGCTGAATTAAGCATAAAAATGATTAGAGAATCATTTGATATAGTAAGTTAGCAACTTTTTTTCTAATACTCCCCCACTTCGACTTATTAATCATAATGACAAATGGAAAACTGTCACCACTCGGTGAAAGAATATAACCTGCATAGGTTGAGATACCTTTAAGTGTTCCCGTTTTTGCTTGAAAATGCTGTTGATCAATTCTTAATAAATTTTGATAGGGTTTGAAATGATTGAGAATTATCATTATTTGATTTGCAGTAAATTGATTTTTCCTGGATAAGCCAGAACCTTCTTCAAGTGTGAAGTGATTTAGTCCAACTGTATTTTCAAGAAATTCAATAACAACTTCTTTACCCTTATTGAGGTCTGCTGGTATTCCTTTTTTATGGCCACCAAGGATCACCAATAGTTGATTTGCTGTAAAATTATTTGAATAACGTAACAAATCTTTAATAATGTCAGAAAGTGGCTTCGATTGATGAACCATCAATAATTCAGAGTTTTCTGGAATAGCTTTATGCACAATCTTGACAGGAATGTTTATGCCCTCCTTTTTTAAAAATTCATGCATGAGCTCAGTAAAATACTGCAATGTTAATGATTCTTGCTTGCCAAGATTAATGCGGTGTTTTCCCGGTGATAACTTTTTGGTCAACTGAATAGCCGTTGGAGTCAGTGGAGTTTGGGATTCAGCGCTTGTCACTTTACCCTTCTTTGTCTTGACAACATGGAGAGTATTGAAATTAGCGACTAAAGCACCAATTGATGAATCATAGGGGTTATTACTGCTTGATTGACCGTGTACCTTTAGGTGAGGTTTAAAAAAACTGGTATCAAGCCAAAATCCTTTTACATTATCTAATGTTTTTTCTGAAATAATTTGTTTGAGCTGTTTTGCAATTAGAGCAAGCTCTTCTGATACTAAACTAGGGTCTCCATAACCTTTAATTGCAAGATAATTATCTTTTGTTAGATAAAACTCAGTTTTAATTCTAAAATCCTTGCCTAAGTGACTCAATGCTGAATCAGCAGTAGCAATTTTTAAGATGGATGCTGGAACCATATATTTGTCTGCATTATGTGAAAAAATGATTTCTCCACTGACATCTTGAAGAATTGCAGAGCCACCATTGAGTTGTTTAATGATTTTTTCATTCAAATTAGTATTAGCAATACAATTGACAGACAACAAAATAAGAGTGGAAAAGATAAGAATTGTTTTTTTCATAACAGAAATTTAATTAGTATTAATAATATTTATCGAAATTATAGGCTTTATGAAACTAAAAATGCATTTATAGGTCATATTTAGGAATAAAAACAGAATATATTTTATTCTATCAACTTAATGGACCAATCACATATAAATATATGTGAATTTAGAGTTATTCAGGATATTTAAAATTATGAACAAAATTACTTATTTAGGAATGTTTATTCTCATTTCAATGTTTTCAACAGCAGTTATCGCCGAGCAATCATCAAGCTGGGACACGGTCAAACAGAAATCCAGTGAAACCTGGGAAGCCACAAAAAAAGCATCTGGAGAAACATGGGAGAAAACCAAACAAGTCTCTAGCAATGCCTGGTCACAAATGAGTCAGGCTTCTAATGAAACATGGGATGATGCAAAAAATAATTCCAATGACGGTTGGCAAAAAGCAAAGTATAAATCCAGTGAAACCTGGGAAAAAGCTAAAATTAAATCAGATGAAATATGGGAAGATGCGAAGCTAAAATCAAATAAAGTTTGGGATCAGGTAACCGATGAACAAACATGGCAAGCGGCTAAAGAGACTTCCCATTCTTATTGGATGACAGCAAAAGAAAAGTCATATAAAGTTTGGAGTGATGCCAAAGCCGAGTCCCATGAGGCATGGAACGAAGGAAAGGACTTCTCTTATAGGCAATGGGAAAAAGCCAAAGCAAATTCCTCTAGAGGCTGGGAAACCACAAAAGAAAAAAGTGAAGAAATTAAAAATAACATTGTTAATTAATATCACTAGGAATATGTCTTAATAAATAGTCTTTATATTGATATAAATCTATAAAATAAACCGCATTCTATATTAGAATTGCATTATATTCTATAAGGGCTAAAAATATGACTGATGGGCAAAAGATTAAATCCAGTTTATCGCAACAAGCTTATGATCGAGCATTTGATCTTGATATTAAATATGGCTGTTGTCCTCAATGTGTTTTAACCGCCGTTAAAGAAACGGTTGGATATGTTACTGATGAGACTATTCAATCAAGTCATGCCCTTTCTGGCGGTGGCGCACTCATGGGTGACGGCATATGTGGTGCATTAACGGGAGGTTTACTTGCTTTAGGTGCAAAAAAAGGACGTCCTGCAGATAAATTACATAAAGGGCGCGGCATATCTAATTTTAATGCGGCAAAAAAACTCGTAGAGCAATTTGACAATGAGTTTGGTGGAACTTCCTGTAAACATTTACAAGAAAAGTTCTCTGGACGGACCTGGGATATGTGGAAAGCCGAAGAATACAATAATTTTAGTGAAGCACGCGGCGATCAATGTGCTCATGCCACTGGTCTTGTTACAAAATGGGTTGTTGATACATTGAAGCCTGAGAAAAAATAATTAAACTCTTTCACTATCAAAACAGAGCCACTATTACTGAAATTGCTATAAGTAATGTTTTATAAATGGATATAATGACACAGCCAAAGCTGTGAGTCCTATTATAATAGCAGACATATTTGGCATATTTAAGTTTGATTTTGGTTGATTATCAATAATATATTCGAGCGAATGAATCTTGTTCTTTTGCTCTGCTAATTGATCCTGTATTTTTTTATCAATGAGGCTTTGTGCCACTTCGTGCTCTAATAAAACAGTGACATAACTTGACAGATTATGTTCAATGGCATCCCGTATTTTTTTATCAACAATGTCATTGATCATTGAATTCATATCCACTTTATCAAGTTCTGACTTCAAATCATCTATAGCATTTTTTGTTAAATCATATAACTCAACTTTAAGCGCTGGAATCTGTCTCTTTTCAATGTCAGAAACTTTGTTGTCAACATAGTCATGCGTATCCTCAAGTGATTTTTTAACTGAAAAAATTACCTTTTCTTCAAGTTGTTCAGTCAATGCCACAAATTGTTTATTGAAGTTATGTGTGAATTCTTCAGAAAAAAGCGTAATTTCAGAATATGTTATGTCTTTCGCAATATTGGTGGCAACCTCTGAAGCTAAATCTCGAATGGTACTTTCGGAAAGCTGCACACGTTCTTTTAACTCAACATCTTTTTCAGTTGGAATCATTTGTATTTCTTGTTTATTAAACTCATCAAGAATCGCATCAAGAGGTTCTGACGATGATGATTTGCTCATATAACCCGCAGCACCCATATCAAATGCCTTTTGTTTGTCATCATCAGATTCTTTCCCTGTACACATAACAATTGGAATATTTGAAAATTGAGGATTTTGAAGTATTTTGGATGTTGTTTCATAGCCATCCATTCCAGGCATTAAGCAATCCATAAAAATAATATCAGGTAATGTCTCATTATTTTCTAAAAAATTGATAGAATCTTCACCTGATTCAGCCATAAAAACGGTGAGTTCTCGACTGACTAATTGTTTCTTTAAAACAATACGAGCCATTTGAGAGTCATCAACAATTAAAGCTGATTTAATTTTCATGGTTTATTCCTTATTATTTATCCATGAAGCTTAGAATATTAAGATAGTGTTTTAAATAGTATTCTGCTTCACGATTAACTTGAGATTTATCTAGCCCAGATTCTTCTAATAAGTCATTATCTGAATTGGAATAAGTATCAATCATTTTGATACAAGCCATCCAAAGATTTTTTTTTCCAATTAAAGTAAATGGGGTTAAATTACCCTGCTTTCTTAAACGTCGTTGAGAAATAATAACCTGTTGTTTTGCTTTCTCTAACTGTTCTTTCAAAGGTTTACTAAGATCAAATTCAATTGATTGAACTACTTTATTTTTATTTGTCTCAGCAGGATTTTCAGCCACTTTATAATCAGGAGGTAAAGGGCGCCACGTTATATCAACATCCAATGCACTCAACTTTGGCGATTGGGGAAATTGAAAAAATCCCCATTTATTCCCCATCCAGCATTCAATGAGTAGTTTGTCATCTGATATGGCACAGTTGCCATCTTGTTCAGATGATATATCAATTATTTTGTAAGAACGTGGATCTTGCTTCCATGCTTGATAATCCATGTTTGGTGAGCGCCCATAATCTTTTTCAAGTGCTCGCCATTGAGTTATAAACCACTGATAATCTTTTTGGTATTCTTTATTTCGCCGCATAAACTCCCAGGCCCACTGTTCTTTTGTAAGCGTTTGAGTATATGAATAATCAATCAGAGCAGATATCTCAGACATAATTAATGGCGAGCTACTACTTGGGTAATTTCCAAAACTGTAAAATACCTCTTGATGTTTCACTAGCTAATTCATTAGATTCATTTGAGAAAGCCATAGTCGTGACATTCGCCAGTGATGACTGCCAAACATAGCGCCTTTTAGGCCGCTTGGCCATAAGTTTAGTGCCTGTTTTAATATCCCATAAAATAATTTCTTCTCTTGAATATCCGGTTGCAATGGTTTTACTATCAGGAGAAAAAACTGCTGATGCCACGGTTGCTCTAATTTTATTGAGCCGGCGCACTAATTGTCCATTGTCGGTATTCCAGATAAAAATACCATCCGATGCTGCATTAGTCATAGCATACTGCCCATCAGGTGAAAGTTGAACCTTAGAAACTTTAGATATGTGTGACCAGGTGTGTTTTAATTCACCCGTTTTAAGATCCCATAAGCGCGCTTTAGTATCATCAGAACCTGAAATGGCGTATCGACCATCAGCTGATAAAGCAACACTTGTAACAATATCATCATGATAAAATCCATATTTGATACCGCCTGTCCTTAGGTGAAAATAAACAATTCGATATAGTGGGTATTCACCACTTCTATCTCTGCTTGAAACAAGAGCATATTCCCCATCACTGGATAATTTAATATCTCGAATATCATCCATTGACCAAAAATACAGAACTTTTTTCTCTTTTAAGCTGAATAGAGCCATTGTTCCTTGTTCAGCAGTAACAATAAAATCATTATTGCTAGAAAAATCTGATGCAATAACACCGGCTTTTGGTGAATCATTATGCTGCCACTGTGAGATCACTTCATTGGAGTTCGTATCTAATAATTCAACAAAGCCTTGAGAACGTGCAATAAGAACGTATTGAGCATCATGAGATAATGTAATACTGATGGCATTTTCAGAATGTTCAGTTGTTCGATTTGCTGTATCTGATAAACAGCCTGTTAATAATGTCATAAAAAAAATCGTAAGAAGTAAAACGCCTAAATAGCTCAGATTTTTTTGCTTTAGGAAATTCAACATTTATGACTCATTTTATTGTTCAAAAAGAAATCGCTGATATTTTTCATCACCTTCTTGAAAAATATCAGCGCCTTCCAGGTTATATGCAATTTGTAATTCTTTCTTAGCACATTTTGTTTCATTTAATTCAAAACAGCAAATACCCAAGAGTAAATGTACCAAAGGATTGTTAACAGCACCACCACATAAAATAGATTCCAGAAGTTTTTGCTTTGCTGATTTAAAATCCTCAATCGCTAAAAAACATTCAGCTTGTCCTACTTTGATCCATAGCGCTGCATCCCATAATTGTTTGGGTTCAGGAAGTGTATTCCATGCTTTTTGATATTCTTTAATAGCTTCAGGATACTGCTCATTATCAATGTAGCTCTCGGCTTTATTATTAAAATTATCAATTTTTTTAAAAAACTTGTCTTCTAGTTTAGGCATATTTTTGAGATGTTTATTTAAGGGAGTTGAGAGTCAATATAATTTTAGAGTTTTATCTGTAAAGTTTTCTGTACTCATCTGTTAAGTCAATCATCTCTGCAAAACCAATAATTTCTTTATATTCTTGAGCTAATAGTTTGGCTGATGATTTATTTAATTTTTCAACTTTATCTAATGTCATATTTCGATAAAGTTTATCAATCACTAATTCATTCATAAATTTTATATTAATACAGACGCCATCATTGTCCAAAATAAAGTCAATTAACAGGTCTAATTGATCGTTATGAATCAATTCAAAATCTGTAATAGAAAAAATACTCTTATTACCTGCTTCATTTGTTTCTATATAAGCAAACAACATAAAACTTTGTGAATTTTTTTCTGATGCTTTAATTGCTCTTTGATGAAACTCATTGAGTCGTAATTCAGTTGTTAAAAAACGAAAATCATAGCCATGTCCATCAACATAGAGTTTCTCTGCAAGTCGATTGGGAGTTTCCGTCAAACCAATTTCACGAAGATAATGATGATTTTCTCTATCACGAGTGATAACAATAGGTATTGTTTGAATATTTTCTGTCACAAATGCTTCATAAAAAGTGGTATTTACAGTATCAATTTTATCCTTAACACAAAGCTCTAACTTACTACGATTTTTCTTAACCAGATTGGAAAAAAATTGATTGATGGTACGATGGCACTCACTTGTATTACGAATGACTCCAAGAAATAGACCATCATTTCTTCTTCTGGAGATCATAACCCGATGAGGTATATCTTTAAGTTGTGTTGAAATACCTTTTATCATCAAGCTGGAAAAAGTAATTGTAATTAAAGCACCATTTTCAATATCAACTTCCTGGCGAATTACCATACCAAGACCTGAACGTGAAAAATCGATGGTTTTGCCTGAATAGACTTGTCCATTATATTTGATAGAGACATCCATTTCATATTGATAACGAGGGTCATACCGGTGATGATCGATACCAAAATGAACAATGTCAGGGTGTCGAAAAGAGGACTGGTCAAATGATTCAATAACATGTGAGTCAGCCATTCGAACTCTTTGATTATTTCTGACAACTGATAAGGTGATAACCTCCCCAGGGTTAAACTCAAGAGGTTTTAAAAAAATATTTTGGCGACAAAATATTTTAGTAATATCAATAAAAATAACTTGAGCAATGGATTCTGAAGCTCTTCTATCAATGACTTTAGAAGCCATTGCATCAATTTTTTGAATTTTACTAAGCATCGCAGTGACTTTTTCTGCTGCGGGCTTTTTATTTAGGTTGGTAAGTGTCTTAAAAATTCGACCTTTATAAGTTTTTACCTTTATTGCTATTTGTGAAATTTCATCATTTGTTTTTAACTCAAAGTCAAAAACAGAATGAAACTCATTATTTTCCCAATAAGTAAACAAAATTAATGACTGATTCTCTCTAGCCATTTCAGCAAATTTTTCTATACGACTGGGTATGCAAAAAGCATCGAATTGAGGCTGCTTCTTTTCGTTACTAATGTAATTAAAGAATTCAGTATTACGATTTGTTCTAATGATAGTATCAATATAAAAGCCTTGTTCATGTGTCCAATGTATAAACATTGGTACATGCTGCATATTCACAGAATACAAGTTTTCATAATATTGAGCCTTTGAAGCACAGATACGATCTGTCGCATCAATTTTATACCTCAAACGATTACCTGCAATAAACCGCTTAAAGAAATCCATCGTCGATGCTGGAAGGTTAACGTGAATTAAACTGATATATGTTTTTTCAACGCTATGCTTAACTTCTTTGATTAGATATTCGATTTTCTCGTAAGGTGTAAATTGATCTTTTCCTCCGACAATAGAATTTTGACTTTCAATAAATTTATCAAAGGTAATCTCGACCGTTTTCCCTTCTTGAATAAAGGTTCTAGGCATAAAAATTTGCAAGCCGCTAATTGAGATGTTTTTACTTTTAACTGGATAATTAACGCCACCATAATTCATGGTTAAGGGCATCACATAGAGTAAGCGCGGTTCGCTTCTTTTGACAAAGTAGCCTAGTGGAAAAATATTTGGTTGGTATTGCCCAACAGAATTGGGCATTATTTTTTTTATTTTTTTGAAGTAACTATCATCAGAGATAGAATTTTCAGCAATTGTAGGCATAAGGTTTTGAATTTATTACTTCTTCTTGATGTTTACAACAAGTACTATTGATATAAATATAGCTGAAAAATAAAGTATGTCCATTGAAAGTAAGGACTATACTTCATTATTTTCTAATGATTTGACTTGTGAGTCCATTAATATCTCATAGTGTCGATAATAAAGGACATAAACCAGGCACTGAAAAATTAGAAGGAAAAAGAGTAGGAACAATGGATGTAGTAACTGCAGAAAGCTTAAAACTAATAGTAAAACAAATGAAATAATGAGAAGTAGTATAATATCAACCAAAATAGTCATACTATAACCTTTAGTAAGATTATAACTATTGGTAATAGCTTCAAATGGAGTCTGTCTTTTTAGCATAACAAGATAAGGGACAAGAAATAACCGAGAAAACAACCAAATTCCAGGCAAAACAAATAAAAGAATACCACAAAAAATCAAAAAAGTTGTGATCACATTTGCCAAAAGCATATAAGGCCAACGCTTAACCCCTTCAAATAAGCAATTCAGAATTCCTCTGCCTTGATCAGTCGCTAAACTAAAAACCAGTGCAATTAATCCCCCGGTATAAATAGGTTGTATGACAAGATTCATCAATTGGGCAAAAGGTCTAATGGTCTCAGGCCCAATTTCTTCTGCTGTCATCCCTCCAAAAAACAATGGGACGAGTAATTGAGCAATAATAATGACCAAAATTCCTACAGAAAAAGTATAGGCTAATAATTTTAAAATATTTTTTCTAAAAAAATAAAATGCTTCTTTAAATGTCTGTGTCATAGGTTAACTGGATTAAGTTATTTGTTAATCAATAGTAAAATTACGCTAAGTTAATGATATCCATATCAAGTTCTTTACATTCTTTTTCATGCTCATGATTACTCACCACAGCTAAACTGTATTCTTTATCAACAAAATAAGATTGCGCAACTCGAATTAAATCATCTATCGTAACAGACAAAATTTCTTGTCTGAATTTTTGTCTTTGATCGGCGGTCCGACCGAATAAATTGTTGTGAAACGTTTGTTTCGCGTCACCTGCAGGAGAAGCCGGTTTATCAAGACTACTAATAACACCTAAAATTGCTTCTTCTAATGCTTGATACTCATGTTGAGTATTAATTAACCAACTAATAGACTGTTCAAAATCATGATAAGTTTCTGATAATCTCGGGTCACGATAAGAATAGAATTTAAAGCAGGCATTTGCGGAATCTTGAGTCGCTCCACCACCATATGCCCCACCCTGTTCACGTATGGAGCGATGTAAATAACCATTTCTTAAAAAGCCGCCTAAAACAGTGAGTGGTGCGGCATCTGGGTGATCGACAGGTACTGTAGCAAAGGTTTTTGCACAAAAACTGACTTGTGTACTAGTTAACCATGCTTGTTTTACATGTTTTTTGATATGAGGCAATTTTAATAAATGATCATCAGTACTATCCGATAATTTTAGTTCATTATTTCCCCAATTGTTTAAAATATCATCACAACAGCTTTGATAAGCATCTTCTTCACAAACGAGTAAAAACTGAGCTGCTGAAAGTTTAAGTTTATTGTGAATAGTTTTTAATAATTGCGTTAGTTTTGAAAGAGTCTCTTGTTCCTGCTCTGGGTCTTGTAAAGAAGCATCTAATGCTTTGATAAAAGAAATGCTAGCAAGTCCTCTGTTGTTATGTCCCATGTAAGCAACTGGGCTCATACCACTTGAGGCAGCTTGCATGGCTAAAGAATGACCACTACCTGTTATACTATTTTCTTTACGAGTTCTTAGTTGTGAAACAAGCTCTTTAATCCTATCAGTTTCATCAAAACGCATATTTTCAAATGAGTGTTTAAGAAGTTGTGTCATTGCTTTATGGTTTCTTAATAATGATTTACCAGACACACTATAATAGCCTTGTACCTGTTGTTCATTATCTATTTTTCCTCGAAGGCTGCTATTGGCATGAATCCCTCCAGAAATTTGTGACTGACGGATTTGCATTTGTAAGTAGTCATCTTCACCACAACCTAACTCTCCAAAACAGTAGTTAAACAAAGGCAAGTATTTTTGCTCTTCATCTGACAGGTCAGGCATATCCAGAATAAGCTGCTGATAAACAAGTCCATTAGTGCCTTGATTAAAGTGTGATACTTTTATATTTGATTGGCTGTTTTCAATACTTTGTTTATAAACTTTTTCGTGACTCTTAGGAATTTTAATCGTTTCTGGTACATCATCAATGGTCACTTTGGGTAGAATATCTTCAACACCTGTCTCTATTTCATTTTGTCTCTTAGCTAATTTTTCTGCCAATTGAACTAAATGATTTTTTTCATCTTCAGATAATGATGCTTTAATATCTTCTAGTTTTTTCTTTTCAGCATCATTTCGAAATTGTTCTAGTTTATCATCAGGTTTATAAGTAATTCTGACACGATGTGGGTTATTCAATAATTGTGTTCTAACCAAGTCTTTTACATAATTGGGATCTTCTGCTTTTTCTCGCAAGTTTTGTAAGGCGCTATCAAGATTCATATGAGTGATCACATCACCACGATGAATGGCTGTTGATAAACCCGATAGTATTAATTGCAAGCCAAATGGATAATGATCACCACCAATTTCACGTTGACTTAATTCTAATTGATGTAAAACGGCTTCAATTTGCTCTTTTTTGATACCATTTTCTGCAACATCTTCAAGTACATTTATGACCAATTCTTGAAAAGACTGTGCATTCTCAGGGCTTGAACCTTCAAGACCACAGATAAAACTCATTTCTTTATTAGAATCTTCTAAGCCACATAATGGTGAAGGTGAGTTACCTAAATCTGATGTTTCCAGAGCCTGCATTAAGGGCGATGCAGAATTTTCTAACAACAGGCTCGATAGAAACTGGGCTTCTAATTGTTCTTCTAAGTTTATGCTCTGCCCTAATAACCACCCCATAACCAAATGAGTTTTATTCTTTTTATCTTCTTCAGCATCTAAGGGGTAACTTTCTTCAATATTAACTTGTGAAAAATAACGCTTTTCATTATTAACCTGAATCGTTCGATCCAGACGCTCAAACTGTGACAGTACCTGATTTTCAAATTTTTGCTGATGAACCTGTGCAGGTATGTCCCCAAAAGTCATAAAAACAGCATTACTTGGATGGTAGTGAACTCTATAAAACTCTTTAAGTTGATTGTAACTTAGTTCAGGAATATCAGTAGGTTCCCCGCCACTATTAAAGTGATATGTAGATGTTGGAAAGAGGTATTTACTCACAGTTTGCCATAAGGCACTTACGGTGGATGACATTGCCCCTTTCATTTCATTAAAGACAACACCTTTAAACTGCAACTCAGAATTTATGTCATCAGCTTGCTCAAATTCAAGGCGATGTCCTTCTTGTGCAAAATCCAGCTCATCCAATCTTGAAAAGAAAACTGCATCAAGATAAACATCCAGAAGATTATTAAAATCCTTACGGTTTTGACTTGCAAATGGATAGGCAGTCCAGTCACTACTGGTAAAGGCATTCATGAATGTATTTAAAGAGCGTCTGATCATCATAAAAAATGGGTCTCTGATGGGATACTTTTTACTGCCGCAGAGTGCTGTATGCTCAAGAATATGTGCAACACCCGTTGAATCGGTTGGTACAGTTCTCAAGGCTACTAAAAAAACATTTTCATCATTATCAGCTGCAATATGGTAATGAAGAGCACCGGTTTTTTTATGTTGGAAGTGATTAACGATGATATCAAGAGATTCTATTTGCTCGCTTCTTATCCATTCAAATGTTTCATAACACTTGGATGCTTCAGATAAATTTGAATTTGAAGTGTGATTAGTGGTGTTTGTAGTTATGTTTTCAGCGGCAACAGTCATTCCAGACAGAACTCCTAAATATTTAAATAGTAAGCCTTTATCCATAATATTTATAAAGGTTTTAGATAATATGGTATCACTTGTATCAGGTTACAAGAATAAATACTAAGAAAGGTTAATTATTTCAGTGAATAATGAGAAAAATTTCAAATAATGACTATTATCTATAGTATTAAAGTTAAAAAAAGAGTTTGTTTATGTCCGATGATATGAAACGTTCACAACAAAGCTCCTGGCTTGATGGCGCCAATGCGTCATGGTTAGAATCTATGTATGAGACATACCTTGAAAATCCAGACTCCGTTGAGCCCAAATGGCGTAAACAATTTGAAATCTTAAAGGCTGATATTGAGTCAGGTCAAACAGAAATTGCCCACTCAAAAGTTCGTCACCAGTTTAAACAATCTGCATTGAGAAGAAATGCTCATTTAAATTGTAGGCAAGCTATAAGTTCAGTAGATTTGAATAAAAATACTACCACTTCTGTTGATGCTACTTTAGAACGTAAACAAGTACGCGTTCTTCAAATCATAAATGCATTTCGAATCTTGGGGCATTTTAAAGCAAACCTTAATCCCTTATACACTGAGAACACTACTCATATCCCTGAACTTACCCTGGATTATCATGAGTTAACGAAGTCTGATCTCAAACTTGAATTTGACACAGGCTCACTCAATACAGATGACCGTGCAAGTCTTGAAAAAATATTACAAATTCTTGACCATACGTATTGTCATACTATTGGTGCGGAGTATATGCACATCAGCGAAACGACAGAAAAACGCTGGATCCAGAAAAAACTGGAAAGTATTGCCAGTATTCCAACTTTACATTATAAAGCACGTCAACGCATTCTTCGAAGATTGACTGCAGCAGAAGGATTAGAAAAATATCTTCACACTCGCTATGTCGGTCAAAAGCGTTTTTCCCTTGAAGGTGCAGAATCACTCATTCCACTTCTAGATGAAATTGTTCAATCTTCGGCCACTTATGGAATAAAGGAATCTGTCATAGGCATGGCTCATAGAGGGCGATTAAACGTTCTGATTAATATTCTGGGCAAAACACCCGCCGAACTTTTTGACGAATTTGAAGGTAAAAAAGAAACAGGTGATTATATGGGGGATGTAAAATACCACATGGGGTTTTCATCTGATATTTTAACACCACACTCTTCTATGCATCTGACCCTGGCATTTAATCCATCACATTTAGAGATTGTCTCTCCTGTTGTAGAAGGTTCTGTTAGAGCACGTCAAGAACGACGATTTGACCAAACAGGTGATCAAATTATTCCCATTCAGATACATGGAGATTCAGCTTTTGCTGGTCAAGGTGTCGTTATGGAAACATTCCAAATGTCACAGGCAAGAGGTTATTCGACCAAAGGTACAATTCATATCGTTATTAATAATCAAATTGGTTTTACTACCAGTAATGTGAAGGATGTTCGTTCTACACAATACTGTACCGAAGTATCCAAGATGATTAATGCACCAATTTTTCATGTAAATGGTGACGATCCTGAAGCCGTTGTATTTGTTGCTAAATTAGCACTTGATTATCGGATCAAATTTAAAAAAGATGTGGTTATCGATATGATCTGTTATCGTCGACATGGTCATAACGAAGCAGATGAACCTTCTGCAACTCAACCCATGATGTATAAAATCATTAAAGCTTTACCCACAACCAGAGAGCTTTATGTTCAAAAATTGAATCAGGCAGAAATCTTTACTTTAGATGAATCTGAGCAACTGAAAAAAGATTATCGAGATAAGCTTGAATCAGGTCAATGTGTAGCTCCAAATATAAGTTCAATTATTGATGATTCGTATGCTTTTCACTGGAAAAAATATGTTGGAAACCAATCTAACCTCCCTATAGAATCTGGTGTTGATTTAAACACAGTTAAATTTTTAATGGATCAGCTGGAACAATTACCAACAGAATTTGAACGCCATGCTCGGGTTGAAAAAATCATCTCAGATAGACATAAAATGACAGCTGGTGCACTTCCTATTGATTGGGGGTATGCTGAAACTCTTGCATATGCTGCACTAATTAATGATGGCTACAATATTCGTTTGTCTGGTCAGGATAGTGGACGCGGAACTTTTTTTCATCGACATGTCGTTTGGCATAATCAATTAAAAAAAGAAGCATGGGTTCCTCTGAGAGAAATGAAAGGAAATAAGGCTGAAAAGACAGGAAATTTCCTTGTCATTGATTCCTTACTTTCTGAAGAAGCTGTCCTGGCATTTGAGTATGGTTACGCCTCAACTGATCCTGAAACATTAGTTATTTGGGAAGCTCAATTTGGCGATTTTGCCAATAATGCTCAAGTCGTCATTGATCAGTTTATTAGTGCTGGAGAACAAAAATGGCAGCGGCTTTGTGGTTTAGTGATGTTATTGCCACATGGTTTTGAAGGTCAGGGTGCAGAACACTCCTCTGCAAGGTTAGAGCGTTTTTTACAATTATGTGCACAAAATAATATGCAAGTCTGCGTACCATCAACACCGGCCCAGGTCTTTCATATGCTACGACGCCAGATGTTGCAAAATACTCGAAAACCGCTCATTTGTATGAGCCCTAAAAGTTTATTACGCCATAAATCTGCTGTAAGTACTCTGGAAGAAATTTCCTCAGGTACTTTTAAAACTGTGATTGATGATGTTGATACTTTAAGTTCACCTAAAGCCTCTAAAAGTATCACTCGTATTGTGCTATGTAGTGGTAAAGTCTATTACGATTTACTTGAGTCAAAAACTCTCAACGATTTAAACCATATCGCTTTAATTAGACTTGAACAACTATACCCTTTTCCACAACAAGAATTGCAAAAAATTATCAAAAGATATAAGAATTCTACTGAAATAATTTGGTGTCAGGAGGAACCTAGAAATCAGGGAGCCTGGTATAATATTCGACATCATCTTGAAACACTTATTTCAAACCAGAAGTCTATGACTTTAATTTATGCTGGACGAATAGCTTCAGCAGCTCCTGCAGTAGGTGTTGCTCGAATACATGTTGCTCAGCAGAAAAAACTCGTTAATCAGGCCTTAGGGCTTGAATCTGATATTCAATAAGACACTGCAAAATAAGGAACTCGATTTATGAGTAATAGTCATGACATAAAAGTACCGGTTCTACCCGAATCTGTTTCTGATGCCGTTGTTATCAGTTGGTATAAACAAGTGGGTGAATATATAGAACGAGATGAACCTATTGTTGATATTGAAACAGACAAGGTTGTTCTGGAAATTCCATCACCAGTTTCAGGTGTTATTAGTGAAATAATTGAACCTGATGGTTCAACCGTAGTTGCTCTTCAGATTTTAGGCACAATAAACGAAAGTAGTGAAAAGCAACCTACTCAAACATTAAACTCTGAAGAACCAGCTTTAGAAGATAAAAATCAAACAGAAACAACTAAAACTCAAAATGCACCTGTTATTTCACCAGCAGCTCAAAAAATGATCATTGAGAATAATTTAAGCTCTGATCAAATTTCAGGTTCTGGTAAAGACGGGCGTATTTTAAAAGAAGATATACTAAAATTTCTTGAGTCAAAGACAGAAGAAAGATCCCCTACTCCTTCACAACCAGTATCATCAACTACCACGAATGACAACAATATTTCAGACATTGAAGACTCAAGTTACCGCGAAGATAAACGTGTACCAATGACTCGGTTACGAGCACGAATAGCCCAAAGATTATTGGATGCACAACAAAATGCCGCTATTTTAACGACATTTAATGAAGTGAATATGAAACCAGTTATGGATCTCCGAAAACAGTATAAAGATCTTTTTGAAAAAACTCATGAAGTTAAATTAGGTTTTATGTCATTTTTTGTTAAAGCAACAGTTGAAGCCTTAAAGCAGTTTCCAGCCGTTAATGCATCAATAGATGGCAATGATATTGTCTATCACAATTATTTTGATATTGGTGTTGCTGTTTCATCTCCAAGGGGACTGGTTGTTCCCGTATTAAGAAATTCTGAAACTCTGTCTATGGCAGGTATTGAACAATCTATCAAAGAACTTGCGATCAAAGCCAGAGATAATCAACTCAGTTTAGATGAAATCACGGGTGGGTCTTTCTCAATAACCAATGGAGGTGTCTTTGGTTCACTTTTATCTACTCCAATATTAAACCCACCACAAAGTGCTATTTTGGGTATGCATAAAATTCAGGAGCGACCTGTTGTTGAAAATGGTGAAATAGTGATTAGACCCATCATGTATTTGGCACTTTCTTATGATCATAGAATAATTGATGGTCGAGAAGCGGTTCAATTTTTAGTAACAATTAAAGATTATATCGAAGATCCTAACCGACTATTGTTAGAAGTTTAAAAATATTTTCAAGTTGCCGAAATCACAGGATAAAGAATGAAAAATAATTATGATGTTGTCATTATTGGTGCTGGACCAGCAGGATATGTTGCTGCAATTCGTTGTGCACAATTAGGGCTGAAAACAGCCTGTATTGATAAATGGCTGGATAAGAATAATAACCCTAGATTAGGAGGCACTTGTCTCAATGTTGGATGCATACCTTCTAAAGCCTTGTTAGAATCATCAGAAATTTATCAACAAAGTGAAAGTTCATTAACACAACACGGTATTATTGTTGATTCTGTTTCACTCAATTTGAAGCAGATGATGGATAGAAAAGACAATGTAGTCAACACCTTAACATTCGGAATTGAGTCACTTTTTAAATCCAATAAAATTGATTGGATTCAAGGTAAGGCATCAATTGAAAGTAATGGGCTTGATAAAAAGGATGAACAATTCAGTAAGGTTGTAATGGTTCAATTACATAACAATGAAACTAAATCTATAAAAACGAATAATATTATTATAGCAACAGGCTCTTCACCTGTGAATTTACCAATTGCTCCTCTTGATGATGAATATATTGTAGATTCTACAGGCGCACTATCATTTGATAAAGTTCCCCCTAAATTAGGAATTATAGGCTCCGGTGTCATTGGCTTAGAGTTAGGAAGTGTTTGGAAACGATTAGGCTCGGAAGTCAAAATATTTGAAGCACAAGATACCTTTCTTGCTTTTGCTGATGAGTTCATTGCTAAAGAAAGTTTAAAACTTTATAGCAATCAGGGACTCAACATTAAACTCAATACACGACTACTTAAAGCTGAAACAAAAAAGAAATCTGTCCATGTGACCTATAAAGATACAGAGGGTGATCATACAGAAATATTTGATAAATTAATTATAGCTGTTGGTCGCCATTCTAATAGCGAAGGACTATTTAGCGATGGTTTTTATGCGGAAGAAAGTACCTTAGAAATGGTGGAAGGTGGCTTAATTCACGTCAATGAAAAGTGTGAAACCTCTTTACCTGGTATTTATGCTATAGGTGATACCGTGAGAGGTCCTATGCTGGCCCATAAAGGTTCAGAAGAAGGACTTATGGTGGCCGAACTCATTGCTGGCAATTATCGACATGTTAATTATGATCTTATTCCATCAGTAATTTATACACATCCTGAATTAGCCTGGGTTGGTAAAACGGAGCAAGCTCTTAGTACTGCAGGCATTGATTATCAGGTGGGAACTTTTCCTTTTGCTGCCAGCGGTCGGGCACAAGCGGTTAATGAAACCAACGGTTTAGTTAAAATTTTATCAGATTCTAAAACAGATAAAATCTTAGGGGTACATATTTTAGGTTCTCAAGCTTCAGAACTCATTGCTCAAGCTGTGATCGCCATGGAATTTGGCTCCAGCTCTGAGGATATTGCTTTGATGATGTTTGCCCACCCCACTTTATCAGAAGCCTTTCATGAAGCATCACTTGCAGTATCAGGCAATGCACTACATATTACACAGAGGAAAAAATAAAAAAACTAAGAGTTTACACTTTAAAAAATTAGTTTTATTTATCAATTATCAGCCTGTTTATTAGTATATTAATCTTCTCTAACTATTACTAATGCCCCCGTTTTATTTCACAAAACACCGTCATTTTCTGGTAGAATTCATGCCACAAATTGACCGTGTTTGAGTATTTTATTATCAATAAGACTCATTTGTATTCTTTTTATCTAATTATTATTTGATAAAGATCAATACCATTTGATATAAAAATAAGCTAGTCTTTCACAGTTAAAAATTTTTGGTCGCATTGGATGAGCCGATGCATTATGTCAATATTTGGAGAAATTACATGATCAAACCTCATGGGTCGGATGAACTAAACCCTCTATTCGTTTATGATTCAGCTAAAAATGAAGCATTACATAAAGAAGCTGAAGGCCTTGCCTCAGTTATTGTTAGCTCTGCAACAGCGGCTAATGCAGTTATGCTGGGTGCTGGTTATTTTAACCCTCTAACAGGTTATATGAATAAGGCCGATGCTTTATCAGTTGCCACTGATATGAAAACCACTTCTGGAGTTTTTTGGCCAACTCCTGTTTTAAACCTTCTTCAAGATGCAGGAAGCATTAAAGCGGGTGATCGCATTGCACTTAAAGATCCTAATGTTGATGGTAATCCAATTCTTGCTGTAATGGATGTTGAATCGATTGAAGAGTTTTCTGATGAAGAAATCGCTTTAATTTCTGAAAAAGTTTATGCACCAAGTGATGAAGAAGCTCACCCTGGAGTTGATGCTTTTGTCGCACAAGGTAAAGTTTGTTTATCTGGCCCAATTCAGGTTCTTAATTTTTCATACTTCCAAAGTGAATTCCCTGACACATTCCGTACAGCTGTAGAAATTCGTAATGAAATTGCAGAGCGCGGATGGGATAAAATTGTTGCCTTCCAAACTCGTAATCCAATGCACCTTGCTCACGAAGAACTTTGTCACATGGCAATGGAGCGTTTAGGTTGTGATGGTCTTGTTATTCACATGTTATTGGGTAAATTAAAGCCAGGCGATATTCCTGCCCCTGTCCGTGATGCAGCAATTCGTAAAATGGTTGAGCTTTATTTCCCTAAAAACAGTGCAATGGTTACTGGTTATGGATTTGATATGCTATATGCAGGTCCACGTGAAGGTGTACTACATGCTGTTTTCCGTCAAAACATGGGTGCAACTCATTTCATCATTGGTCGTGACCATGCTGGTGTTGGTGATCATTATGGAGCATTTGATGCTCAAACTATTTTTGATAATGATGTTCCAGAAGGTGCACTAGATATTGAAATTTTCAAAGCTGATCACACTGCGTATTCTAAGAAATTAGATAAAGTTGTCATGATGTGTGAAGCACCTGATCACAATAAAGAAGACTTTGTTTTACTTTCAGGTACTAAAGTTCGTGAAATGTTGGGTAATGGAATTGCACCACCAAAAGAGTTTTCACGCCCTGAAGTAGCTCAGATCCTTATGGATTATTACGAAAGCATCAAATAGTTGATTTAAAAAGATGTAATAAATACACAGTATTTATTACATCTAAAATAAATGACAAAAAAAGGCCTAATCTTTTGTAAGATTAGGCCTTTTTTTATCTTATTAAAATACCGATAATTGATTATTATTAAAATCCAAGTGCTTCTAGAATTCTAGCAAAGAATCCTTTTTTCTTGTGTGTTTTTTTAGTTGTTGTACGATTTGTGGTTTTACTTTTTGAAAGTTCTTTTTGTAATTGTTGCTGAAAATCAGCAGACATCATTACAGTTGCCTCACTTTGTTCATCTGATCCTGCTGTACTAAAAGCAGATTCTTTAAAAAAAAGTATTTGATGTTTACCAACACCAATAATATCACCATCTTGAAGCGTATGACGTGTAATCTTATTATCATTAACAAAAGTACCATTGGTACTACCCATATCTTCCAGAAGTGCATTACCATCAATCTGATGAACAGTTGCATGATGACTGCTCACTGCAAGATTATCAATCGCAATATCATTTGTTGATGTTCTGCCAATGGTTATATCTTTTTTATCCAGAACAAATTCTTGAACATCTTGACCATCAAACCTTAAAACCAGTCTCATTGTAACTCCAATTAGAATTTTGATTCAAATATTCTGAACTTTGTCAGTTATATATGCTTATATTTTTATTTAAATTAAATATTTGATTTAATAATAGACTATTATAATGTCAATTCCATCAAAGAACACATTTTTTATTATAAATTTTTAAAAAAGCCTTTTACCTTATTAATCACACGTTTAGGTTCGTTATGTAAATTGGCTTCTTTTTGTAAAGCAATAAGACGCTCATTATCTGGTTCGATACTCAAGCCTGAACTGATGAACGATTGAGCTTTTTGATAATTGTATTTATCAATTTCACTTCTAGCAAGTAATTCATAGCGGTAAACAACGTCTTTAATCCCTTTTTTTGCCTCTAAATTATCCTTATCTAGCTCAAGCACTTTTTGAAAGTAATATAATGCATTATCATTTAAAGGCGTCGTGAGTTGATATTTTTTTAATGAAGTTTTTCCCTTTGATAATAATTGATTAATTGAACGCTTTTTATTATTTCCTTTTTGACGACTAATATCTTTTTGATCTTCAAGCTCTTTTTTAATAAGGGCTAACTCTTCATTTTTTTTCTCTAAAGCTTTTTGTTGTTCAAATAATTCTTGTTGAGTCAGTTGATGAAATTCTTCTTCAATATCAGTTTCTAATTTTGATAAAGGTATATCTTCTTTTTTAATTGTAGTAACTTTTTCTGATGGATGAATAACAGTTTTAGATGGTTGAGATGATTTAATATTATCTGAAGCAATATATTGATCCCATAATCTCTCTTTATTTAGTAAAACCGTGAGGAGTAAAATAAGAATCAAAATAAGAGAATTTAGGTGGTTACTTTTCCTGATAATTGTTTTTTTATCTTTGTTTTTTGCAACATATTCAACCACCACATCTGTGTCAATGAGTTTCGTATCAGCTCCCTGTTTTGCGACTTCAGGATGATCCTTTAGATACTGTTCAATGAAACGTGTAACCAATTTTGCATCTGATAAGCGGTCATCAGGTGACTTAGCTAAAAGACTTTCCAATAGTGGTTGTAGCTCTTTTATTGCATCAGGGAGCTGGGGGACAGGTTTCTGGATACTATTAGCTATTGTTTCTATTTCTGTTTCACCTTTGAATGGTTTTTCCCCTAACAACATCTCATATAGCATAATTCCAAGGCTATAAAGATCTGTTCTATAATCAAAGGGCTTACCTTGAATTAATTCAGGTGAAGCATAAGTGGGACTTGCATAAAGATCATCTGAACTCAGATCAACTTCTTTTTTTGGTTCAATTCGGTGAGAAATACCAAAATCAGTTAAAAGTGGACAACCAGTACTACGAAATAAAATATTTGCAGGTTTAATGTCACCATGAATGATGCCTTGTTTATGGACCGCATGAAGTGCATCAGAGATTTTGCTCATAATACTAAGCGCACTGAATGTATCTAATTTATTTTGAAGGCGTGATTCAAGATCTCCATCAGGTAAATACTCCATAGATATGAAATTATGTTTACCAGTACTAATAACATCAAAAACAGTGATAATATTGGGGTGTTTGAGTGAAGCAATAATTTGTCCTTCATCAATGAATCTTTTTTTAACTTCAGCATCAAGTTTCGGATTCAAAAATTTAAGGACAACCTGGCGTTGTAATGATTGTTGTTCTGCTAGATAAATTGCAGACATCCCTCCTTTCGCAAGGAGTTTAATTACATTATATCCAGCAATAGACTTCATAAAAAATTAAAACTATCTCCAAGTGTAGACGTGGAATTATAATCCAATACGATGGTTTTAAGTCTCAAAACAAAAAACATAAACTAGATTACAAAATACCAAATTGAAACTGCAACTATAACAGAAAAAAGTATAATAAGTAGTGGTAACAAGGTTCTAGTTGGATTAATTGAGACCTGCATCTTAGAATTAGAGTCATCTTCTGATACATATTCCAGAACAACATCACCATTAATTTTTGCTTCAATATCCGAATTATGAATTGTTTGATGTTTTGTAGCATCGGGGTGATCTCGAAGATATTTTTTTATATATCTTGAAATCATGCGTGCATCACCAATTCGATCATTTTGATCTTTGGCAAGCATATGATCAATTAAGGGTTGTAAAGGTTTAAGATTTTCTGGAAGTAATGGAATTGGTTCTCGTATACTATTGGCAACCATTTCTGTATGGTTTGCTCCTGTATAAGGTTTTTCTCCAACCAGCATTTCATATAACATGACACCAAGGCTATAAATATCAACCTTTTGATTAAAACTTTGACCTTGCATCACTTCAGGGCTTGCATAGCTTGGGCTGGCCAAGATTTCTTGTGACTGTGAATTGCCAAAAACATCTGTTCTCTTCGAAATTCCAAAATCTGTTAAAACAGGACAATCATCACTTCTAAAAACAATATTGGCAGGTTTAATATCTCCATGGATGATACCTTTACTATGAACAAGGTAGAGTGCATCAGCAAGTTCAAGAGTGATTTCCAGAGCTGTATTCCGACTAATTCCTTCGGCTAATCTGGACTCAAGATCACCACCTTCAAGATATTCCATTGCATGGTAGAAATGGATACCCACTCGTCCCACATCAAATACTGGAATAATATTTGGATGCTTCAATGAAGCAATAATTCGGCTTTCTTCAAGAAAATGCTCTAGTATGGTTGCTTCAAGTTTTGGATCTAAAATTTTGAGAGCCACTTGACGTTTTAACGACTCCTGCATGGCAATATAGATTGTTGCCATCCCACCTTTAGCAAGAATTCCCTGAATTTGATAACCTTTAATAACACTCATAATAAATTTGACTGTGCCTTTTTTTAAAATTATATATAACAGTAAAGACGTATATTAGAAAAATATCAACTTTTAATAGTAAAAGAATTCAAAAAATATCATAAGATTAAAAATGAACTCATTTATATGTAAACTATTGTAATCTAAGACTTACATAAGAAATTTAAAGAGTTGAAATACAGAAAAAATGTCACAAAAGAAAAAAAGCAGTATGTGTTGAAGATAAAGAATATATTAGGAGAGTATTAAACATTTAAACTGAAAATTTGAACAGGGAAATTTACTACCAGTTAATAAAACTGGTAGTAAATAAAAATGAACTTAAGACTCTTCAGTCGTAGTTTCAGCAGCTGAATCGGCAGCAATTGCTTTCATACTAAGACGAATACGACCTTGTTTGTCAATCTCAAGTACTTTAACATCAACAAATTCACCTTCAGTCAATTTATCAGTCACGTTATTAACACGTTCCTCACAAATTTGTGAAATATGAACCAGTCCGTCTTTACCTGGGATGATTGTTACAAATGCACCAAAATCCATAATCTTTGTTACGCGACCATTGTAGATTTTACCCACTTCAACATCTTGTGTAATTTCTTCAATACGACGCTTACATTCTTGTGCAGCTGCATTATCTACAGATGAAATTTTTACAATGCCTTCTTCATTAATGTCGATATTGGCACCTGTTTCTTCGCTCAACCCTTTGATGGTTGCGCCACCTTTTCCGATAACATCACGAATTTTATCAGGATTAATCTGGATAGTTAGAATACGAGGCGCATAATCAGACATATCTGTGTTTGCACTTGAAATAACATCATTCATTTGACCAAGGATATTTAAGCGAGCATCTTTAGCTTGTTCTAATGCAATCTCCATGATCTCTTTTGTGATACCTTCAATCTTAATGTCCATTTGAAGAGCATTAACACCATTTTCAGTACCTGCAACTTTAAAGTCCATATCACCTAAATGATCTTCATCACCAAGGATGTCAGTCAAAACAGCAAAGCCATCATCTTCTTTAATTAAACCCATTGCAATACCAGCGACAGGAGAAGAAATTGGTACGCCTGCATCCATAAGCGATAAACTGGTTCCACAAACTGATGCCATAGAACTTGAACCATTTGATTCTGTAATTTCTGAAACAACACGAATGGTGTAAGGAAATTCATCAACTGTTGGAAGTACAGCGGCAACACCACGTTTAGCCAGACGACCATGTCCTATTTCACGACGTTTTGGTGTACCAACACGACCTGTTTCACCAACACTATATGGAGGGAAGTTATAATGAAGCATGAAAGAATCTTTATAGCTTCCTTCAAGAGCATCGATTATTTGTGCATCACGTGCAGTACCAAGAGTTGTCACAACAAGAGCCTGAGTTTCACCACGAGTAAACAAAGCTGAACCATGAGTACGTTCAAGAACCCCTGTGCGAATATGTAAAGGTCGTACAGTTTTAGTGTCACGACCATCAATACGAGGATTACCAGCAATGATGCTGCTTCTAACAACTTTCTTTTCTAATTTATAGAAAGCACCTGATAAATCACTTTCAGAGAACTGTGGCTCTTCAGCACTAGTGATTTTTTCAATTAATGCAGAACGAATATCATCAAGCTTGTTAAGACGCTCAAGTTTATCACTGATTTTATAAGCTTCGATAACCGCTGATTCACACTCACCATTAACTGTATCAATTAAATTTTGATCCACTTCAACAGGAACAAATTCAGAACGAGTAGTACCCACTTCTGAAACAAAAGCATTAATTTCATTGATAACCGTTTGTAATTGCTCATGACCATACATTACAGCACCAAGCATTACTTCTTCTGGTAGTTCATCAGCTTCAGACTCAACCATTAGAACTGCAGTATCAGTACCGGCAACCACTAAATCTAGTTCTGATTCATCTAATTGATCACGTCCTGGATTTAATACATATTCATCATCAATGTAACCCACACGACAACAACCAATAGGCCCATTGAATGGAACATCAGCAAGTGACATAGCAGCGGAAGCACCAATCATTGCTGGAATATCAGGATCAATATCTGGATTTAAAGAAACAACAGTACAGATAACCTGTATTTCATTATAATAGCCTTTTGGAAATAAAGGACGTAAAGGACGGTCAATTAAACGGGAAATTAGCGTTTCATTTTCACTAGGACGACCTTCTCGTTTAAAAAATCCACCTGGTATTTTACCAGCTGCATAAGCTTTTTCTTGATAATCAATTGTTAAAGGAAAGAAATCAGCACCGGGTCGGGCTTCTTTTTTAGCAACAGCAGTAACAAAAACTGAGGTGCCCCCAACGTTGACCAGAACTGCACCTGATGCTTGACGAGCAATTTCGCCTGTCTCAATAGTTACTGTATCTTGTCCAAACTGAAATGATTTTTTAATTGGTGTCACGCTATTTATACTCCGTTCATTCGGCTGAAGTCGTTCCTGAACTGAACAAGCCATTTATTATTTTATGCAGCTTAGTTCAGGAACATTGTGAAGTGTCTCTTTAATAAAATGAAGTTAGTTAAAACTCACATTTTATTAATTAAAGCAGTTTTACTTACGTAAACCTAACTTAGCAATCAGTGCACGATAACGCTCACTGTCTTTTTTCTTAAGATAATCAAGCATTTTTCTACGCTTGCTTACCATTCTTAATAAACCTTGACGCGAGTGGTGATCATGTAGGTGAACTTTAAAGTGTTCAGTTAGATCGGTAATCTTTGCAGATAATAAAGCCACCTGAACTTCAGGAGAACCAGTATCATTGGTTCCACGGCTATGTTCTTTTACTATTTCGCTCTTTTGTTGTACAGAAATCATTTTTTACTCCTAAAACATTAAAGTATCAGAAAAAACATTCAGGCTATTGCTTGTTTGTTTAAACCAATTTGCTCAACTAAAGGATGAAACCCAATTCAAAAATGTATTGAATCATAAACAAAAACATGTTTATACGGTTTCAAACAAGGCGTGTATTTTACCTTCTCAATTTATTTATAACAAGCAATTAATGGTTTGTATTGAATTGTTTCAAAGCAGCCAATAAATATACTTACAAAAACAATAAACGTTTTGGTTTTAACTGCTGTTCTTCATCTAAAATTGCTAAACCAATCAATTTGTTATCGTAATATAGCCGATAGTCTTGTGATTCAATTTCAGGTTGTCTATCAATAGTCATACCATGCTGAATTCTATCAAACTCTAACTCATTAAGTTCAATAGCAGGAAATTGCTTGATTGCTGTATCTGTTGGTAATAATAATTGATCCATTTGATTATATAATGATGGCTCCATACGATCCTGAACGGACTCATCAAGACCATATTGTTCAAATAAATAATCCATAGTGATGGCCTGGGAAAGTAAAAAAGGTCCAGATTCAAGACGCCTTAATTCACTAATATGTGCTCCACAACCCATTTTTTTTCCTATATCTTCACAGAGTGTACGAATATAGGTCCCCTTTGAACAGTGCACATCTATTTCTATAAAATCCAATGTATTCACCTCATCATTTAATGAGAAATTCTTTAATTGAATACTAAAGATTGTAATAGGACGAGACTTACGCTCAATCACAATCCCCTTTCTAGCGTATTCATACAATGGACGGCCATTGTGTTTTAGTGCTGAAAACATTGGCGGGGTTTGATTAATGTCACCTTCAAAAGTGGAAAGTAAAGTCAATAAGTCTGCTTGTTTATATATAGGTACAGGCTTTTGTTCAATCACCTCTCCATCTGAATCCCCAGTCGTTGTTACAGAACCAAGAATACATTTAGCACGGTAACTTTTATTGGAATCCAATAAATAATGGGAAACTTTTGTAGCTTCTCCAAGACATATTGGTAGAACACCTGTCGCCAACGGATCAAGACTACCTGTATGACCTGCTTTTTGAGCATTAAAAAGGTGTTTTACTTTTTGAAGTGCTTTATTTGACGTAATACCGGAGGGTTTATCTAATACTAGAATACCGTTAACTGAACGGCCTTTTTTCTTTCGTGCCATGAGCTCTATGAATTATTAGGTAGTGTTATATGGAATAGGTTATTTTTCAAACTCATCATCACCTGGAGAATCATCAACGGAACGGTCATTATCATCCGCAACAGCACTATCAATTAATTGAGTCAATTGAGCACCGCGTAGCACTGATTCATCGTATCGAAATTCAAGTCGAGGCACAACACGTAGTTTAATTCGATGTCCTAATTCATATCTAAGAAAACCAGATGCTTTTTCTAAGCCCTGTCTAACTTTTTCTTTGTCTTCACTTTGCTTCTTGTTATCACTATCAATTTCAGCATTGATAACCGTATAAAATATTTTTGCCAACCCCAAATCACGAGTAACATCAACAGCTGTGATTGAAACAAAGGCTAGACGAGGGTCTTTAACTTCCCTCGTCAACATGGTGGCCAATTCACGTTGAATCAGCTCACCAACACGGCGGCTACGACTAAAATCAGCTGCCATTTATAACGTCCTTTTAACTTGAACGCGCTCATAGACTTCAATCTGATCACCCGGTTTAACGTCATTATAATTCTTGACCCCAATACCACATTCCATACCAGATTTAACTTCCTGAACATCATCTTTAAAACGTCGTAAAGATTCAAGTTCACCTTCATAAATAACAACATTTTCACGTAATACGCGAATTGGGCTATTACGTTTAAGAGTTCCATCAACCACCATACAACCCGCAATAGCACCAAGTTTAGGTGAACGGAAAACGTCACGCACTTCAGCAAGTCCCATAATGACATCTTTGAATTCAGGTGCAAGAAGACCTGTCATTGCTGTTTTTATTTCATCAAGAATGTCATAAATAACACTGTAATAATGTAAATCAACTCCCTCAGATTCAATAATCTTTTTAGCAGAAGCATCAGCACGAACATTAAAGCCAATAACAACAGCATTAGACGCAACAGCTAACTGGACATCAGTTTCATTAATACCACCCACACCATCAGAAACAATATTAACTTCAATTTCATCATTCGAAAGTTTTTTAAGGGCATCAGATATAGCTTCAACTGAGCCTTGTACATCAGCTTTCAGTACAATATTAAGTGATTGTAAATCACCATTTTCCATTTTACTGAACATGTTTTCGAGTTTAGCAGCCTGTTGTCTAGCCAATTTAACATCACGATATTTACCCTGACGAAACAGAGCAACTTCTCGTGCTTTACGTTCATTTTTAACAACAAGAACTTCTGAACCTGCAGTTGGTGTCCCTGACAAACCAAGAATTTCTACAGGAATTGAAGGGCCGGCAATTTTTATTGCCTTACCATTTTCATCCATCATGGCACGAATACGACCGTAATCCTGGCCAGCAATGACCATATCACCTTTGTTTAACTCACCGCTTTGAATAAGAATTGTTGCAACAGTACCACGACCTTTGTCGAGTCTGGATTCAATTACGATACCTTTTGCTGGACCATCAGGGATTGCTTCAAGTTCCATCATTTCAGCAGTTACTGAAACAGCATCTAACAAGTCATCAATACCCTGCCCTGTTTTTGCCGAAACAGGCATAAACATAACATCTCCACCCCAATCTTCTGGGATGACATCTAATGCTGAAAGTTCATTTTTAACACGTTCAGGATCAGAGGCTTCTTTATCGATTTTATTAACAGCAACAATAATTGGAACATCAGCTGCTTTTGCATGTTGAACAGCTTCTTTAGTCTGAGGCATAACACCATCATCTGCAGCAACAACAACGATAACAATATCTGTTGCATTGGCTCCCCGTGAACGCATTGATGTAAACGCAGCATGTCCAGGTGTATCTAAAA
>JAPHSW010000184.1 GCA_026196615.1 Gammaproteobacteria bacterium
GATCCGAGTTCTGGCTCAGGAGATACTGGATCGTTATAAAACCGGGTTAATTATTACTCGATTTACTCTTCAAAGTGCTAAGGCTCCTCTTCAAGTTCAAGATGCATTTGAAGACGTGAATGCAGCACGAGAAGATAAAGAGCGTTATATCAATGAAGCTCAGGCTTATAGTAATGATGTCATTCCTAAAGCTCGTGGTGTTGCTGCTCGTCAGGTTGCAGGAGCGCAAGCTTACAATGGTCGTGTTATTGCAGAAGCAGAGGGTGAAACAGCACGTTTTTTGAGCGTTTTGACCGAGTATGAAAAAGCACCAGAAGTGACTCGAGATCGACTCTATCTGGATGCAATGGAAGGGGTTTATAGCAAAACCAGTAAGGTAATGATAGATACTAAAGGGAGTAATAATCTCTTGTACTTACCCTTAGATAAAATGATGCGAGGTTCGATTAATATGCCATTAGATATGGAAAGTGTTCAGGATGGAAGAGGTAAATATCAGAAGGGTAATCAGCAGTCTGACTATACCACTTCCAAGTTCCGCTCAAATAATACTGACAGCTCTCGTTCCAGACCACCTATCAGGGAGAGACGTTAATGAAATTATTAATTGCTATAGCAGTATTGGTATTGGGAATCATTGGATCAGCTTCCTTGTTCACAGTGTCTGAAATTGAAGCCGCTATTTTATTCAAATGGGGTAAAATTGAACGCTCTGATTATGAACCTGGGCTGCATGTTAAAATTCCATTTGTAAATAATGTCCGAAAATTTGATAAACGTATTCAAACATTTGATGCGAAACCAGAAGATTATTTGACTGAAGAAAAGAAGATTGTGGTAGTTGATTCTTTTATTCAGTGGAAAATTGAAGATGTGAAGGCTTTTTATGTTTCTATGCGTGGTGATATGGATATTGCGCAAGAACGTATCGCAACCATCGTTAAAGAAGGTCTGCGTAATGAGTTCGGTCGTCGTAATATGTATGAAGTGATTTCTGGCGAACGTCATTCTATTATGGATGACATCAATAAATCAGCAAATAAGGATGTGAAAAATTTTGGTGTACAGATTGTTGATGTACGTATCAAACGTATTGAGTTCCCACCGAAGGTGAGTGATAAGATTTTCCGCAGGATGGAAACAGAAAGAACTCGAATTGCTAAAGAATTAAGGGCGCAAGGTAATGAAAGTGCTGCTAAAATTACAGCAGAAGCTGATCGCCAGGTGACTATTCTTAAAGCTGATGCGTATAAAGAAGCGGAACAGATTCGTGGTGAAGGTGATGCGAAAGCATCTGATATCTATGCTGTTGCTTACGGAAAAAATAAAGAATTCTTTACTTTTTACCGTAGCTTGAATGCATATCAAAACACATTTGGTAGTGTGTCTGATATTATGGTTGTTGAGCCTGATTCTGATTTCTTTGATTATTTTAAAAATATTCAAGGCAAGCAGTAATTCAATTCAATTACTTGATAAGCTTTATTACTGAATAAATTAGTACAATCTATAGGGAAAATAGTATAAAATCCGGATTTGGTTAAAATCCGGATTTTTTTTGTTTATGTGGCATGAAATCCTAGTTGCAGGTGCTTTGATGTTAGTATTGGAAGGTTTGTTGCCAATACTGAATCCTAAAATGTTTAAGCAAATGATGCTCAGTGCTTCTCAAATGACTGAACAGCAGTTGCGATGGACCGGGATCATTAGTATGGTCATTGGCGCTATTGCTATCTATATACTAAAGCATTAATTTGCTCTTATAATTTTTTTTAAAGCTCAGTTGAGCTGCAATGAGACACTATAGCTTAATATGTTAAATAAAGATCGCTGGTTATTGCCTGAAGGCATTCAGGAAGTTTTATCACCACAAGCGTTAACAATCGAATCACAGCGTCGTACTTTACTGGATTTGTACCAGACATGGGGGTATGACCTAGTTGAACCTCCAATGATTGATTTTCTGGATTCGTTGCTGACGGGTACAGGACATGATCTCCAATTAATGACTTTTACCCTGACGGATCAGATTTCTGGTAAACTTTTGGGCGTGCGGGCGGATATGACGCCTCAGATTGCTCGAATTGATGCCCACCATATAAAAACAGAACAACCATCACGTTTTTGCTATATTGGACAGGTTTTAAAAACCCGTCTGGAAGGCTTTAATCAATCTCGTAGCCCTTTACAAGTCGGAATTGAACTATACGGACATAATGGGCCGGAGAGTGATATTGAAGTCTTATTATTGATGATAGAAACATTAAATTCAGTGGGGCTTGAAGATTTTCATATTGATTTAGGACATGTGGGGATTTTTCGTAGTTTGGCGGTTCAGGCTGAATTAAGTTCGACGGAAGAAGATATTTTATTTGATGCTTTACAACGAAAAGCCGTTACCGAATTATCTGAATTTCTCTCATCACTGTCTATTACGGATACTCAAAAGCAGCAATTTTTAGCTTTAGTTGAACTTAATGGTGATATTTCAACTATTGAAAAAGCTCGTCAATTATTAAGTGGCGAAGAAGTCCAAAAAGAATTGGATAATCTAGAGGCAATTGCTAAAGGTTTATTAGTTAGAATTCCAGAACAAAATTTATATTTCGATTTGGCTGAATTACGTGGTTATAACTATCATACCGGAGTTGTTTTTGCTGCCTACCTACCAGGACATGGGCAAGAAATTGCTCAAGGTGGTCGTTATGATGGTATTGGAGAAACTTTTGGGCGTTCAAGAGCGGCTACGGGATTTAGTTCGGATTTAAATCATCTGGTTTCTATTAACAATCAACCAAATCAAACAAAACCAGTTGAAACCATTTTTGCTCCTGCCGTTCAAGATTCAGATCTTATGATAATGGTGAATGAATTACGTCGTAAAGGCTCACGAGTGATTTGTGAATTATCAAATTCTGATTCGAATGCACAAACAATGAATTGTACTCACACTTTGAGTAAAGAATCAGGACAGTGGCAGATTGTTGAAGTCTGACTTTAATTTTTTAACGAAAGACTTTTAAAAAATTTTTGCAACAATTTTGTATTATAAAAAATGTATTTGTAATAACAGTATAAAATTTTAATTTATCGAGGATATTCACATGGGTAAAAATGTCATCATCATAGGTTCACAATGGGGTGATGAAGGTAAGGGGAAAGTAGTTGATTTGCTAACAGATAAAGCAGTCGCTGTATCCCGCTTTCAAGGTGGTCATAATGCCGGTCACACATTAGTTATTGATGGCAAAACCACTGTATTACACCTTATTCCGTCAGGTATCCTTAGAGATAATGTGAAGTGTTTAATTGGTAATGGTGTTGTTTTGGCAATGGATGCACTGGTCAAAGAACTAAAAGAGTTGGATGAACAGGGTATCAATGCAAAAGAAAGAATGCTGATCAGTGAAGCATGCCCTTTGATTATGCCTTATCACGTTGCTCTTGATCAGGCTCGTGAAATCGCACGTGGTAAAAAAGCCATTGGTACAACGGGTCGCGGTATTGGTCCAGCCTATGAAGATAAAGTTTCTCGACGTGGTTTACGTGTTGGTGACTTATTGAATACAGAAGTGTTTGCCAGCAAACTCAAAGAAGTGATGGAGTATCACAATTTTGCTTTGGAACACTATTACAAAGCTGATACTGTTGACTATCAAACAACACTGGATGAAGCTCTGTCATATGCTGAGCAAATTCGTCCTATGATTACTGATGTTACGGATGTGCTTCATCAATATCGTGAAAATGGTGACAGCATCTTGTTTGAAGGTGCGCAGGGCGCATTATTGGATATTGACCACGGTACTTATCCTTATGTGACTTCATCAAATACAACGGCGGGTGGTGCAGCAAGTGGTTCAGGCGTTGGTCCGAATTATTTTGACTATATTCTTGGTATTACCAAGGCGTATACTACTCGTGTGGGCTCAGGACCTTTTCCAACAGAACTCTTTGATGATGTTGGTCAGTATCTGGGTGAAAAAGGCCATGAATTTGGTGCGACGACAGGACGTGAACGTCGTTGTGGTTGGTTAGACATTGTCTCACTCAATCGTTCTAATCAAATTAATAGTGTGACAGGTATGTGTATTACCAAACTTGATGTCTTAGATGGTATGGAAACTTTAAAAATCTGTACGGCGTACGACATTGATGGTAAGACTATTACAACACCACCAATTGGTGCTGATTTATATGATAAATGTGTACCAATTTACGAAGAAATGCCAGGTTGGTCTGAATCAACGGTTGGCGCAGAATCTTATGATGTGTTGCCTGAAAATGCAAAAGCGTATTTAAAGCGCATTGAAGAATTAACAAAAACTCCGATTGATATTATTTCAACCGGTCCTGATCGTGATGAAACGATTATATTAAATCATCCATTTGAATAAATGGCTTAATGGCAAGCTGAATTTAAGTATTTTAAGCTAAAGCTCTCACAATAAATGTGAGTCACTTTGGTTTATCAATAAAAAGGCTTGTCATTAAAACTCAAGGACAAATATGAGTCAAAACTCTAGTAAGAACGCGGGAAAGAAAGCCGATCCTTACGCAAAACGCGAAGCGAAAAAATACGACAATCCCATTCCAAGCCGAGAATTTATTCTCGATCTTTTGGTTGAACAGCCTGAACCTATCAATCGATTTCATATAGAAAAATTATTGAAATTAGACGACCCTGACCAAAAAGAAGGTTTAAGACGTCGATTACGTGCCATGGAAAGAGATGGCCAGCTTTTCTTCAATAAACGAAAATGTTATGAATTAATTTCTGAACTTGAAGTGCTTGAGGGAATTGTATCCGCTCATCCTGATGGTTTTGGATTTGTTATTGCTGAAGATGGCGGTGGTGACCTGTTTATGGGCATGCGTGATATGCGTATGTTATTTCACGGGGATCGAGTGCAAGTTAGAATGGCAGGCACTGACAGAAAAGGACGCCGTGAAGGTTCATTAGTTAAAATTCTTGAACATAATACGGATACTATCGTGGGTCAATTAGAAGACCGTGACGGTGTTCTGATGGTGATTCCTGACCATAAACGCATTAACCATGACATTGTCGTTTCTAAAGAGCATACCTATGGTGCCGAAGTTGGACAAATGGTTATGGTTGAGTTGCTGCATTTTCCAACTCGTTTTCAACGTGCCAAAGGGCGTGTGATTCAAAATCTGGGCGGACACATGGAGCCTGGACAAGAAATTGATGTCGCAATTCGAAGCTATAATATTCCTCATGACTGGCCTATTATGCTTGAAGCAGAAATTGGCGACTTAGAAGCTTCGGTACCAGAATCCAGTAAAGTAGGACGTGAAGATTTTCGTGAACACTTGTTACTGACCATTGATGGTGCTGATGCTAAAGATTTTGACGATGCCGTGTGCTGTGAAAAAACAAGCACTGGCTGGCGTTTATGGGTTGCTATTGCTGACGTATCATCTTATGTTGAACGTGGTACTGCTCTTGATGCAGAAGCAAAACGTCGTGGTACTTCTGTTTATTTCCCTGGGCGTGTTGTCCCAATGTTACCTGAAGTTCTTTCCAATGGCTTATGTTCATTAAATCCTGAAGTGGACAGACTGAGTATGGTCTGTGAAATGAATATTTCAGCAAGTGGTGAAGTAGAAAACTATCGTTTCAGTGAAGGTTTGATGCGTTCACATGCACGTCTGACTTATAATGAAGTTGCAGCCATGGTGATTGATGGTGATGCAGATTTATGTGAGCAATATGCACATTTATTACCTCATTTACATGAGCTTTATCAACTCTATCAAGTATTGGCTAAAAAACGCTCTCAGCGTGGTGCTATTGATTTTGAGACCGTTGAAACACAAATCGTTTTTGCTGAAGACCGAAAGATTGAAAAATTAGCACCTATTGTACGTAATGATGCTCACCGTGTGATTGAAGAATGCATGTTGGCAGCCAATGTGAGTGCTGCAAACTTCCTTCTGGAAAATAAAATAGCTGCACTGTATCGTAACCACAAAGGTCCAACTGACGAAAAACTTAAAGCGCTTAAAGAATTTATATCGCCTCTAGGCATTGTTTTGGGTGGTGGAGATGATCCTCAGGCCAAAGATTATTCTAAGTTGCTAAATGAAATAAAAGAACGACCTGATTTTGAAGTACTTCAGACGGTTATGTTACGCAGTTTGTCACAAGCTGTTTATGAAGTTGAAAATGTGGGACATTTTGGATTGTCATTTGATGCTTATGCTCATTTTACTTCACCTATCCGTCGTTATCCCGATTTACTGGTTCACCGTGCAATCAAACATATTCTTCATGGGCAAAAAGCGTCTACTTACGATTATACTCAAGAACAAATGTCAGAGCTGGGCGAACATTGTTCCATTACTGAACGCCGTGCTGATGATGCCACTCGTGATGCAACTGACTGGCTGAAATGTGAGTATATGTTGGATAAAGTGGGTGAAGAATTTGAAGGTCGAATCAGCACTGTTACTGGTTTTGGTTTATTTGTCATTCTTGATGAGATTCATGTAGAAGGCCTTGTTCATATTACTGCACTCAAAGATGATTATTATCATTTTGATAAAATGAGTCATAAAATGAAAGGTGAGCGTACAGGTCAATCTTATCAGTTGGGTGATAAAATTTGTATTAAAGTGGCTGCCGTCAATTTAGATGAGCGGAAAATTGACTTTGTTTTACAGGGACTGAGCCATCCAAAAACTGCTGTAAAAAACAAACAAAGTAGTTTTAAAAAGAAGCCTAAATCTTTCCAGAAAGAGTCTCAAGGTGCTCAAGAAGGGGCTGCTTCTGAAAACTCTAGTAATAAAAAGAAAGCAAAAAAGAAACGTAATAGAAGACGCCGATGGGTGAATTGATTTTTGGCATTCATGCCGTAAAATCTGCGCTAAACTATTGTTCTGACGGCAAACAAGGAGATAAGGGAAGCTCTAACAAGGAAAAGACGGCTTCAGAACAAATTTCTGCTCTTTTTGTTGATCGCGGTAGAAAAGATAATCGTATCACTGCTATCGTTGAACTGGCTAAAAAGAAGTCCGTAAAAGTGACTTTTGTCCAGAGAAAGAAACTGGATGAAATGACTTCCGGTAATCATCAGGGTGTTGTTGCTCAAAGTCAGGTTCCTAAAGTTAAATCAGAAAGCTTTCTGGATGACTTATTACAGCAGCTTGATGTCCCACCCTTTTTGTTGATATTGGATGGTGTCCAGGATCCTCATAATTTAGGAGCCTGTTTACGTACTGCTGATGCAGCTGGTGTACACGCAATCATCGTACCTAAAGATCGTTCAGTCTCGTTAACACCAACAGTACGTAAAGTAGCTTGTGGTGCTGATCAAAGCGTGCCACTTATTCAGGTGACGAATCTGGCACGCACTCTAAAACTTTTAAAAACTTATCAAATTTGGATTGTTGGTACTGCAGGTGAAACTGATGATACAATCTACAGTATTGACCTCAAGGGACCACTTGCTTTAGTTATGGGAACGGAAGGGAAGGGAATGCGTCGATTGACCAGAGAAAACTGTGATGCACTGGTTAAAATTCCTATGGTTGGTACGGTTGAAAGTCTGAATGTTTCAGTGGCAACAGGTATTGGTTTGTTTGAAGCATTAAGGCAACGTCAACCTAACTAAGTTGCGCAGGTTATATCATGAACAAACACTCACTTTTTAAAAGGAAAGGACCATGCTGAAAATTCGAATAGCTGGAACAGAAAGTGAATTACGTCAGGTTGCTCATAAAGCTGGAAGTACACGTATCAAGCGCTTTAAACGAGAAAATTGCAAAACATCTTTTGCAATTGATGTAGAAATTTCGGTCAGTGACTTTTTAGAAAATCTTGATTTAAATTCTGGTTCCGAAGAGACAGATTCTCATGAGCAAAAATGTAATCCTCAAGAAATCCAGGCAGAACTGGAAGATCTTCTAGAAGAAATTTCTGATAAATAATTTGTATTCATTTTTTGCCTCTTAACTTATTAATTAATAATAACTTTCAATTAATTTACTATCAAATTAAGCATTGAACTTCATTATTAAATAGAATATAATACCGCACCTTGGCGGCCATTGGGTCTGTCAATTCCTTGCTTTTTGCCGTAGATTTCTATCACTTTGACAGAAACTAGTTATCGAGCAGAAAGCTGATTAACCACTCTTTAAAGGCTAATTACCCCGTAAGGATTGTCTAAATGAGACATTATGAAATTGTATTTTTAGTCCACCCAGATCAGAGTGAACAAGTACCTGCTATGATAGAGCGTTACCGTTCAACTATTGAATCTGCAAGTGGCAGTATCCACCGTTTGGAAGATTGGGGACGCCGTCAACTGGCTTATCCAATTAACAAAATTCACAAAGCACATTATGTATTAATGAATGTTGAGTGTGAGCCAGCAAGTATTGATGAACTCACTCATGCCTTCAGATTTAATGATGCCGTTATTCGTAACCTGATCATCTCTATGAAAGGCCCATATACTGATGCTTCTCCTTTAGCAAAAGAGAAAGAAGAATCTTCGTCTGACTCTTCGCAAAAGAATGCTTCTCATTCTTCAGAGAAAACAGAGAGTGCACCTGCTGAAGCTGCAACTGCCGAATAAAGGCTATTGTTGTTTTAAAAGTTAAGGTTAACAATTAGATCAAAGTTAAAATTTATTGTTCTCTTCTGCGAATAAAGCAGATTTAACAAAGCATTACTTTGATGTATTTAATAGAGATTAAAAAAAGAAAAGGTGAAGAAAAATGTCACGCTATTTCCGTCGTAGAAAATACTGTCGTTTTACTGCTGAAGGTATTACTGAGATCGATTATAAAGATCTAGCAACCCTTAAGAACTATGTCATGGAAAACGGTAAAATTGTACCTAGTCGTATTACAGGTACTAGTGCTAAATACCAACGTCAGCTATCAACAGCAATTAAACGTGCTCGTTATCTGGCTTTACTTCCATACACTGATAGTCACGATTAATCCTTTTTATAGAGAAAGGTATATTCCAGTTCAAGTAGAATGAATTGGGGTTTGACTTGAATACAGTTTAAAATTAGAGAGAGTTCACATGAACGTTATTCTATTAGAAAAAATCAATAAACTGGGTCAATTAGGCGATCAAGTTTCTGTAAAAGCAGGATTTGGCCGTAACTATCTGATTCCACAAGGTAAGGCATTACCTGCGACTGAAGCAAACGTTAAAATGTTTGAAGGACGTCGTGCAGAACTTGAAGCTGCAGCTGCAGAATCTTTAGGAGCTGCAAATGCTCGTGCTGAAGGACTTAACGACAAAGAAGTTGTTATCGTTCGTAAGGCTGGCGAAGAAGGTCGTATGTTTGGTTCTGTTAGCAATGCTGATATTGCTGAAGCACTTACTGCTGCTGGTGCTAGCGTTGAAAAACGTGAAGTACGCATGCCTGAAGGTGCTATTCGTGAGTTGGGTGAATATGAAATTGCAATTCATCTACATAGCGATGTTGATGCTATAGTTAAGATCATTGTTGAAGCAGAATAATATTTATTTCAGCTTTATAAAGTGATCGAACAATAAAAAAGGCTGCTTTCCTTATTAAAGGAAAGCAGCCTTTTTTATTTCAGGTGGAAACTATCTTTTGATCTCTATTAAGGTAAAAGAAGAGTAAAACGTCCACCACCGAGTTGTGAATCATTATCAATGATTGTTGCACCACTTCGCTCTTTATTTTTATGGATATTGGCAATTTTTTCTGCAAAATAAAGTCCGAGCCCTGTACTGCCTGATTGCATATTAATTGCTGTTTCCAAACTATCCGCATGAACAAACATTTTTTCAGGAAACCCTTTTCCATCATCTTCAATGATGATCTTTAAAAAATTATCTTCTATTATTGCACTGAGCTTGATTTGATTTTTTGCATAACGTACTGAATTATTGATAGTGCTATTCACAATGGTGGCAATTAAGTCTTTGTCAAAAAACCACTCTATATCTTCATCACACTCCATATTAATGACAAAATTCTGCTTTGAATGAGTAAGGCTATTGTTGATTATGATCTCATCTAGAAAATCGTATAAGTTATATTGATCTGCATTTACTGAAAAAAGATGTGTTTCCATTTTGTACAGGGAAAGTAATTGTACAAGAGAATTATTGATTCGGTGTAATTCATATTGTATTAATGCGAAATTTTCTTTTTGATCTGGTTTGACTATTTCTAGATTCTCATAGAGTGCCTCAAGTCCGCTCAAAGACATGAGTAAAGAATTTTTGATGTCATGAATAAATGACATTAATATGGAGTTAAATTGTTCTGATGAAAGTTCACTTTCAGATTCAGAGTTGTTATTCATATGCTCAAGGCTAGCCATTAGCTGAGTTCCGAATAAATGGTTTCCAGTTTTTGATATTTTTCATTGTTCTTATCTAGCTTTTGACTGATATCTAGAAAATGTCTTGCTTTATTGAGTAATTCGTCGTTTGCACCTGTTGCTTTGATATAAAACATCAGGGCTTGTGCTGCATTCATATTAACTGAAATTCTGTCGGGAAGGTTATTGGCTGCATCTTCAAATATTTCCATGGATTCAAATAAATGGTTATTATTATAAAGTCGCATTCCCTTGCCATTTTGTAAGAGATAATGATATTTTTTAGTCATTGCTTCTGTATCAATACTAGTATGCTTGTCTTTATTATTGATATCATCTTTTAATGCTTCTGCTAGTTCTGTTTCTCCAAGATCTTCTGTTGTTGAAATAAGATCTTTTTGAAGTTCAGGAGGTAATTCTGATAGGGGGCCATGAATATCGGCTATTGCTTGTTGAAATAATTCACGAGCTTTTTCTTCATTGCCTAATTTATGTTGTGTCATGCTTTCAACAAATTTTGTGTGCAGTAGAGAAGGCTTATCTTTTCTATAAATTTTTTGAGCTGCGGTAATTGTTTGCACTGCGTCTTTACTTTTGCCATTATCAACATAAAGTTTTGCTAGATTCATATTATCACCAACACTACCAAAGCAAGAATTTTTGCCTTGAGTAACGGCTTTCTTTAAAGATTTTTCAGCCGTTTTGAAGTCATCATTTTTTATTGCAACCTGTGCTAAATGTTGTTGTCTGGCAATGGTATTAGGAGATATCTTTGTCGCATTGCTAAGTACACTTTGTAGTTCTTTTGATTTACCTTGTTTTTCTAAAACTTTTGCCAGTAAATCATAGGCTTCGATATAGTTCTTATTTTCGTTAATGACGTCTTCCAAAAGAGGCTGGGCTTGCTCAAATTTTTCGCGTCCAATTAAAACTTTTGCCATACCGACTTTAGCCCATTGAAAATCTCTGACTGAGAGTGCTTTATCATAAACTTGCTGGGCTATATCCCACTCGCAGGCCTCCAAAGCTATTTCACCTTTGAGCTTACCAATTTCTAAAGCTTGTTTGCTGTACTGGTTCATTTTTTCATCAGCAATGTTGAGAGCACTGATATAGGCTTTTTTATTATAGGCCTTGTAGATATCTTTCATGATGGCTTTTTTATCCACCAATGCTTCAAGACGTTTGAGTAATAAATCTTTAGGAAAGGGTTTGTTTAAATAGCCATCAGGACGATATTCAACGGCAGCCATGACCATGCTTTGGGTGTTTTCAGCAGTGATCATAATGTAAATAGTCCCATAAGGGATTAAATGGCGATGCATGGTCTCTTCAAGTAGTTGTTGACCATTTTGACCTTCACCCAGGTTATAGTCACATAAAATGACATCAAACTTACCATAAGTGATTTTCTTTAGTGCTTCTTTAGCATCCCTTGCGTCTTCAATTTCCTGGGCACCACAACTGACTAATATGGAACGTAGCATTGAACGATAGTTGGCAAAATCATCTATGATAAGAAAACGTATTTTCGAAAGATCCAATCGGGCCATACAGACTCTTTTAAAAGAATATGAGTTAAAGACCTTCTAAGAATAGCAAAAAACAAGTAAATAACAAGTGATTCATATGTTTACCTAAGTTTATTAATAATTCACACTAAAAAATGTCCTCTCTTTAAATGTTGAATAAACTTATTTTTACTGTCTTAATTGAGGTCATCTTCTGTTTCATTGACATCCACTTGACCGGACATGCGGCGTCTAATATGAGACCAGGACATACCAATTGCTAGAACCATGGATAATAGACTGAGAACAATATAAGTAATAGTTTGAATACTATCAACAGGGACGATACCCCAATCAATAACCATCCATATTAATGTGCCAAAAAAAGCAAAGGCCAGAATTAACCCAATGAGGCCTAGTGAACTGATGGTTGCACGAATATAGACGACCCAGCCAATTAATAAAACAATCCCTGCCAGAACCATTAAAGGTTCAAAACCTGTTTCCAAAGCAGTGAGAATCCAATGGTAAAAAGAGTAACCACTGGGGTTAAATGTGGCAAAAACTAAAATGAGAGCAAAAAACAAACGTATAAAAAAACTTCCAAAATTAAATGATGTAGTTGCCATGCGGTGAACCCTTCTTCCTTTATTTGATGACAGCATTTTACTAGAGAATGAATAATGAAGCTAATATATAGGCAATGGATTTAGGTGACTAGAAAATAAAAAAGAATTAAGTTCGCTATCATTGAAATAATACTAATGCTCTTCCAGAATAACATAGGATTTCGCTCAACCAGAGGAACACTCGTTGTATTGATAAAATGAGGATTGGGATGTTGTAGATCATGTAAAAATTCAAATACGTCTTCGTGACGTACTTTAATGTCTAATGATAAGGCTTTTTGAATGGCACCATCCATCCAGTTGGGAACCATTGGATTTAAATGAATACTTGAGACATATTGTAATTGTGATAATTGCCTATAGTTTGCTTTTTCAGGCATATTTTTACCAAAGGGCAAGCTATTGTTTAGTAATTCATAAGTAATGACCGCCAGTGAATAAAGGTCACTGCGCTCCCCCCCAGATTGACCCAGATAAAATTCTGGTGCACTATAGTTGACAGTGCCTAAAATATTCTCTTCATCATTTAAGTTATTTTTCATTTCATTAATGCCAGCAATTTTTACAGAGCCAAAATCAATAATTTTAACCTCGCCTTCCTGACTGATAATAATATTTTCTGGCTTTAAATCCTGATGTAGCATTTCAAGTCGATGAAAAGCTCTTAAGCCATGGGCTATTTGTTTAACTATAGGGATGACAACCTCAATGGAGGGCAGGGGATTTTGTTGCATCCATTCACGTAGAGTAATTCCTTCAAGGTACTCGGTCACATAGTAAAGTGCGCGAGGTTTTTGTTCTGGGGTGATAACTTTTAAAACATAGGGTGACTCAATGCGTTTACCCGCCCATTCCTCATGTAAAAATTGTTCAATAAAATGTTCATTATCTTCAAAGTTAACAGAAGGTGTTTTTAGGATTACTTTTTCATTAGTTTTTTGGTGTAATGCTGAGTAAACCTGTGTGCGATTACTGGCATGTATTTCTTTCAGGATTTGATAGCCATCAAAAAACATTCCAGGTTCTAATGGAGGTGGGAAAGGGAGTTCATGTGCTTTTTGTAGCACTTCTTCTTCTTCTTCTGAAAGTGGTAAATTTTCTATCTTCAATAATTGCAGACTTAAATTATCATCACAACTGTTATTACTTGCCTGCTGAGCGATTTCATGACATTTTTGATTGAGTAGTTCATTATTATAATTATGATTTTCTGAGCTGGTGAGGATTTCTTTTAAGGATTTAGTGGTAATAAAATCATGAATTCCATCAGTGGATAATAAAAAAATATCATCCTTTTCCAGAAGTACTTTGCGATAATCAATGTCTAAGTGCAGATCAATGCCCATAGCACGATTAAGATAGTTTTTATTCTCTGAAACCCAGACTCGATGATCTCGGGTTAATTGTTCCAGCTCCCCATCACGTAAGCGATAGATACGAGAATCACCGATGTGAAAAATATGAGCCGTGGTTGATTTTAAAATTAAAATAGTCAGTGTTGTGACCATTCCTTTAGAGCTTTGATAATCTGTATGGCCACGACTGTATAACCAGTTATTTAATGCAGAAAGAATTTTTTGTGTTGAATTTTGCACCGTCCAGGAATCAGGTGTGCTGTAGTAGTCACTGATAAAACCATTCACACAGGCATGACTGGCTTCTTTTCCCGCCTCACTGGAACTCATACCATCAGCAATAGCTATCACAATTCCTTTATTTTTAAGGACATGACCTTCCGGTACTTGAGAGCCAAGACAATCATCATTGTCTACCTTGATACCTTTATCACTATAAGCAGCAAGACAGATTTCTAATTTTTTATTCATGAGTGTAGTCATATTGAAATAGTTACGATTATTCTAGGTTGAATCGTAGTTGTCAATTAGTCCACTTCAATCATTTCAACAGTGCCATCGGGTAGAACTTCTGCCATATGACCTTTTGGCTCTTCAATAAATTGAATGGCAACTAATACAAATAGTGCTGCACCGGCAATTGTCAAAAAGAAAATTTGTGGTGAAACAAAAGACAATACTGTCAGGAATAAGACTGCTCCGACATTACCATAGGCACCTACCATACCTGCAATTTGACCTGTCATTCGACGCTTAATTAGAGGGACCATGGCAAATACTGCACCTTCACCTGCTTGAACAAAGAAAGAACACATCATAGTAACGGCTACTGCCAAAACGAGAGACCAGCTTGACTCGATTTGACTCATAATAAAGTATCCTGCTACCAGACCAAGCAAGAAAATGGTTAATGATTTTTTACGACCGTATTTATCACTGATCAGTCCTCCCCCTGGACGAGCAACCAGATTCATAAAAGCAAAACCTGAAGCCAGTAAGCCTGCCATAACAGCAGTTACGCCATGGCTTTCACTAAACGTGTCATAGAAAAATAAGGGTAACATAGAAACAACAGCTAACTCAGAACCAAATGTCACCATATAGGCCAGATCTAAAATAGCAACTTGTTTAAACTTGTAACGATGAATCTCAGGAATTTCTTCTTTTAAATGTTCATTGTTTATATGAAAGATTTTATAAACATTAAATATAAATAATGCTCCTATCCCTGCATAGATCATATTTGCGGTATTATTTTCAAGTAAGTTTACGCCCGCAGGTGATAATTTCCAGGTCAGTAAAGATAGTGTGGCATACATTGGAATAGACATCAGTATGTAAAAATATAAATCACCCTTCGATGTGACTTCCATTGCTCCCATACGTTTTGGCTTGAAATAAGTTGACCCTTTTGGGGTATCAGTAACGCTGAAAAAATAGATAACAGCATAAACTAAAGCAATAACTCCGGTAAGACCAATGGCATATCTCCAACCATCTTCGCCACCAAATAGTAATGCAATAGTAGGTAAACTCATTGCAGCCGCAGCCGAACCAAAATTACCCCAGCCACCATAAATTCCTTCAGCGACACCAACTTGCTTAGCAGGGAACCATTCGCCCATCATACGTATTCCAATAACAAATCCTGCCCCTACAAAGCCAAGTAAGAAACGAGCCAATGCTAATTGTTCAAACGAATCTGCAAGAGCAAACATGAAACAGGGGATACTACCTAACGTTAAAAGAGTGGCATAAGTTCGTTTGGGACCAAATTTATCAACCAACATACCAATAATAATTCGAGCAGGAATAGTTAAAGCAACATTTAAAATCAAAAGTGTTTTAATTTGTTGTGAAGTAAGTCCTAATGATTCTTTTATAACAATTAATAAAGGAGCATGATTAAACCAGACAAAAAAGCTGATGAAAAAAGCAATCCAGGTTAAATGTAAAATTTTTGTTTTTCCAGTAAAGGAAAATAAATTCAGGTTACTATTGGACATATTGTTGATCTCTGCGAAAAAATATTAATAATCCCATGAATTAAGCATTTAGTAGGCCATGATGTGTAACATAATGTTAAGTATGGATTAAATAGTAAATAATGATTATTTGTACTTATTGGGTGCACTATTGTGGTGCGTATGATACAAGGCTTGTTGAAATAGCTATGAATAGATGGTGCAAATAAAATTTACCCTGGACAAAGTTGATTCATCTGGTGAATATTTGAAAACAGTCACAAATTATAAACCTCTTGATATAGGTATTATCAGTGTTTATAATACGCGACTCAAACAGGATATCTGATATCCAGATATTTTTTTGATTTCGGGGCATAGCGCAGCCTGGTAGCGCACCAGCATGGGGTGCTGGTGGTCGTAGGTTCAAATCCTACTGTCCCGACCAATCTAATCAAATATATTAATATAAAGCTTCTCTCACCTTCATCTCTTAGTAGTAATTATTATATTCTTATAAAATTTGAAATACTCCTCAGTATGTTACTTCTCTTATTACAGCAAATTGAGATTGTGAAATAATATAAGTGAGCACATTTTTTCATACTAAGGTTCCTTAGAAAAAATGAGTTTTATATTTTTTATTATAGTTCCTTTGTAGGATTTTTCTTATAAAGAGGAGTGTTTACTACCCTTGTACATGTATTAATAACCGTGTAGCTGGCGAATTCCTATTTCAGACAGAAATAGGTGTAAAAAATAGTCCCTGGCAGTGAGATTGCCAACGATATTGATTGAAATTTGCCTTTTTCGCAGGTATTTCTCTAGGAGTCTGTCCATGTAATGCATAATGAACACGCTGTTCATTATAATAGGTCTTGAATTCATCCAGTTTACGCATTAAATCCCGTTCATTCCAAAACAAAGTCTGGTTTAGATATTCTCTACGAACTGTTCCAATTACTCGTTCCACAAAGGGATGGGATGTTGGACAAAATGGAATGGTTTTAACTTCTTCGACATCCAATATTCGTAAATTGGCCTTCCAGCGATGAAACTGAAACAATGGATCATTATCAGAGCTTAATCGTTCTGGTGGTGAATGACCTGCCATTATTGAATTCAGCATACGGCACAGGGCTATACCATCGGGTGCTCCTTTGTGAACGGTAAGGCCAATCATTTGTCGGCTGAATTGATCCATAACCACCATCACATAATACGATTTCAGTGAAATAGATTCACAGCGAAATAAATCCACCGACCAGAGACTGTCTTTCATCTGAGCCAGAAAGGTGAGCCAGGAAGGGCTATCATTATCGGATGTGGGTTTATAATGTTGGGTTAAAATCCGTCGAACCACATCTTTGTTCAATTGTGTGCCAAAGGCATGATTAATTTGCAAAGCAATTTTAGGACAACCCATGCGAGGGTTGTTTTTTTTTCATAGCAACAACTGCTTGAATAATCTCCATGGTAGGTCCTTTGGGACCTGGCTTTTGATGTTTTTTTGCAGAAAACAGCCGATGGTATTTTCTCTGAACTAGATGTTGGTGAAACAGAAGTAGCGTTTTAGGTTTAAGAATGACACAGATTTTATTCAGACGGTGTGAAGAAATAAACATGGTTGAGAGGCCAAATAAGAAACGGTCAAAAATGGTTAAAGCAGGTACACGTTGGCGTGTTTGATTCATGATAATCAATTGTTGTCGGATAATCAGGTTCTCTGCCGCCACTGCTTTTAAACCACCTGGTTTGAGAAGCTTGAGGCATAGGACTATTAAATTAATTACGAGTAGCAGATATTTCATTGAGCTTATTATTAGATGAATATTGATCTAATTTCAAGATATTTTAAGTAATCTAATATCAATCGTCGTGGCATAAAAACTGACTACCAATACGATGATCTGAACCAGTTGATCAAAGTGATCACAGCGGCTCTGTTTCATTATGAGCAACACTATACTTATGATCGTTTAGGCAATCAAGCTCAGAAACCAATCCTGGAGAGAGCATAACGACTTCTGATTACGATGTAGAGAGTCACTTATCCCTCTCAGCAATGGATTGTTCTTCAAAGAAAAAGTCATATGTATCGTCAGAAAATTATGATGATATGGATAACTATGGAGTGAAGTACCATAAGACAAGGTAACAAAAGTAAATAAGGGAGGGATAAACCAATATGACTACAAAGAGATTGGCTTTTTTTAAAGTATTGTGAAGCTTCAAATGATGATTAATGACCTTCAACAACCATAAACTACAGCCAAGAAAAAGGGTTAATACACCCATGCCAATAAATCCCCAGGCAGCTATCAGAGTAAAAACCCAAAAGTCTTGCTCTATATTTATATTGGAAATATAAATAAATATAAGCCAACCTAACATGCCAGCTGATAATCCAAAACCTGCGCTTAGTAAGTCACTTGCTATTTTATTGGTTGTACTTGAAAAAAAGGCCACAGATGCTTTGATGGAGCCATCATTAAGCAATAAAAAAATATGCTGAAATAACAGGCTTGTTAATAAAACAATAAGGCCAATCATACATAAAACATTCCAATAAATCCCTTTGTTGCCACTTTCAACAGCTGACTTGAGATAGCTTCCACCGCCAGAAGGATCAGAAATTGAAGCCAGATAGAATAGTATAATAGATAGTGAACCCCATAATAAAAAACGATATGTAATATCTGTTTTAGGGTGTTGGTCTAAATAAGTGGCAAAATTAAAATAAGGTTGCTTTATAACTTCTTGCATAACATGTGACATCTCAAGTTCCTTTTAGATGAATGGTTAAAATGTAGTGGAGACAGTTGCCAAAAGTTCAACTAGTTTGGCTTATGTTAAGTTGATAAATATTTTTGTTTATTATTTAGGATTATTAGTTATAAAACAGATTAAAATATAGACTCTATATGCCGATACCTAACTTTACTAATATTATCAGAAGATAATACTACTTAGAAAATTAGGAATAATAATGAATATAGCTCAAGCTTGTGACTTATACAGCACTTATTGTGAGACAATAAGAAATCTTTCAAAGCATACACTGAAAGCTTATGATCTTGATTTGAAAGAATTTAAAAAATATACAGGTGAAAACAAGAATATAGATTCTTGTGATAAGTATAAAATTCGAGATTTTGTTGCATATCTAAAAAAAAGAAATCTAAAAGAAAGTAGTATAAAAAGACGACTTGCTTGTATAAAAACTCTTTTTAACTGGCTCGAAGAAGAAGAGTTAATTGCTCAAAATCCATGTTATCGACTGAATATAACTATTAAAATTCCAAAACGTCTACCTCGATCACTCTCACGTACAGAATTACAAAAATTATTTAACGCTTCACATCAACCTTTGAATGTGAGTAAGCTATCTGAATTAAATACCATTCAATTTAATACTGCACGAAAATTTAACCTGCTTACGACTATTGCTTCATTGGAAATTTTATTTTCCACAGGTATGCGAGTTGGTGAATTAGTTTCTATTAATCTCTCAGATATTGATTTAATTGATGGTGTTATTTCAATTATAGGTAAGGGGAATCGGCAGCGTCGAGTTTTTATAACATCAGATGAACTGATAAAACTTCTCAAACTTTATGTCACCCAAAGATTTTCTCGTCAACCAAGTACTGATAATTTTTTTATTAATAGTCGGGGGACAGCAGCTTCTACACAATTTATCAGGGGATTGATTAGGAATACAGGCATTCGTAAAAAAATAAACAAACAGATAACACCACATATGCTCAGACACTCGTGTGCGACACAATTATTAGAGTCAGGCGTTGATATTCGCTATGTTCAGAGATTATTGGGGCATCATAGCATATCAACTACGGAAATATACACGCATGTCAGTGATAGTAGTCTGAGAGATGTTCTATGTCATGCAAACATTAGAGGTGGAGTAAAAACAATGGATAACTAGGAATTATGCTTTTTTGTAGATTAAACGAATTAGGTAAATTGTCTCGTATTGATACCTGTATAATACTTTTTGGTACCATTTTTGTGCCATTATATTCTCATGGGATTGAGATTATAACAGCTCTTAAATTTTCAATACCATTCATAACTATATGTACATGTACGTTCATCCTTAATGATATCAATGATTGTGAAAAAGATAAAATAAATCATCCTGAAAGAACTCTTCCCGCACAGAGAATAACTGTTCCTTTGGCGATTATATTTTATTTTATATCACTTTTTTTATCATTAATTCTATTAAAGGTTTTTATACCATTAAATTTTGTATTTTTATATTTTATTTTTTTTATTCTTCTTATAAATTATGACTATTTTGTATTAGTCTTTCCATATCTAAAAAACTTTTATGTTTCTATATCTTCAGTTATTCCTATTATTATTTTATCATATATCTCACCAGGAGATTATGGTTATTCCTATGTAATAACATCATTTTTTTTCTTTATTCTAGGAAGAGAAATATTTATGGATATCAATGATCAAGAAGGAGACGGTAAAACATTAATAAAAATAATTGGTCTTGAAAGAGCACCATATATTGCAATATTTTCGCAATTATTAGGAATAGTAGTTTTAGTGTTTGCAGTAAAAGATATTGTTGATGTTCTTTCTTTATTATTACTATTGTTTTCTTCTTTGTATATATATTACAAATGGTTTAAATATATACAGTATCGTTCTAAGTTATTTTTTTTTATGAAAATTCAGATGCTTATTGGGATAAGCTTTTTACTATAACAGCTGTATAATCATAATTATAATAGTTATTCCAATTGGCAAATCACTTAATGTTAACCTTAGCCTGTATCGTAATTCGTCTTTAGATAAGTTGTCATATTGAATCATGTATGATTTTCGTTCAAAATAAGATAGGTGTTCTTTTTTTAAGTTTGTGGTCAGCTTTTTTACTTCAATAGAAATAGAACGATTATAAAGTTTTCTCAAAACTGTTCGTGGATAAAAATTGAACAACAATACAACTGGAGTTGCAATAATTGCAGGTATAAGTAAGGCAATTTTTATTGATGACACAACAATAGTATCATAAACAAATGGTGCATTATAATAACTATTAACATGAACATATACAAATATAATTGTTATGGTTGATATTGCATTAACATAGGTCGCTATACCTCCAAGTTTATCATCTGAAAATATATTTTTTTTTATATCAATGTTCTCGATTGAATTAAGCATTTGAGCTATGTAAAAAAGTTTTCTACCAACATATACTCCAAGTCCATACTGTATACACCCAAAAATTATCATCAAATATTCGGTTATTCCATTTAATGGGAATTTAGCAAAATAAAATATGATAAAACCAATAATTATAAATTCAGTTGAGAAAATAATTGAGTTATAACGGCTATAGTATACATTTTTTTGTTGTTTATAATCAGTACTATCCAAATCCTCTTTAGTAAAAACTTCCTCTATTAAATCTGGAATAATATTTTGAGTTTTGTAAATTAGTAATGCAGCACCAATTATTAATCCTCCAGAAATTGCACAATTGAAATCTAAAAAAAATGCTTCATGATATCTTTTGAAAATTTCAATAGGTTCAATAAGATATATCCCTACACTTGATGCAATACCAAATAAAACACTCAAAAAAAATCCCCAAAAAAAGTGGTTCATTAAAAA
>JAPHSW010000175.1 GCA_026196615.1 Gammaproteobacteria bacterium
ATCAAGCTTCATCAAGTCGTGTGGGCAGATGTACATACATGCTGTTCTGTCCTGACCTTTACAGCCATCACACTTTTCTGTGCGTACGAATGTTGGCATTTTGGTTTTCCTTATAACTAATACTAATTACTAACTAAAGTTTATACTGCCTTTCAGCAAACTTGGCAATTATACATAAGGAAAATTGGAAACACTAGATCATTTCTTCTTTATTAAGAATAGTTTTTATGTATAAGTAATTAATAATATTAATCAATTAAATTCGAACATAAAAACAGAGTAAAAAATAACAAAATAAATTAGATTATTGTGAAGAAAACAAACTCGGCATAGATAAACCTGGAATCATAGATTCTGGCATAGCAAAGGGGTTGGTACTTGTCGAATAGTTATCATATGTTTTATAGAATGTATCAAAGGGTGTGCTTCCCCCAGGAAAAAATCCCATTTCATCTAAAGGATTTAACTGTCCCCCCATAAAAGGAGCCATGGGATTATTAGAAATATTTCTTTTATTAAGTTTTACAGAGGTTGGCACACTATCTCTTAACCGTTTTGAGCTTCGATAATTCTGATGTAAGAAATTCTGACTTGATATCCCTTGGTTATATATATCAGAATTGAAACTACCGTGACTGGAGTTTGGACTTAAATGGCTATAACCTGGCACCATGTTTCCAGGAGTTACAACACCCGGAATAGTTCCAGGCAAAGTACCGGGTACACGGTAAACGGGAACTGGCACATATTGAATTTGTACATTATTTTGTTTCTGTGCAAATTGCTGACCTTGATTGTTGTAAGAATGATAGCCATTGTAGTTAGTTAAATTTCTGTTAACTTCAAGATCACTAGGGTATAACAGCTTATTACTAGGGTGGTTACTTTCTGATGACCTTACATTGCTATAATAGCTACTATCTCTTGTACCATATTTTTGTTGAGCAATTGGCTTAGTATTATGATCACTGGCATAAAATGAGCCTCCAGAAAAACTATCTGGTTGTTGAGCATTCCCATAGTGATCTTTTTGCGTTTGAAAAGAAGACTGAGAATTATTCAACTCAAAATTATCATATTTATAATGGTCAGATTCTTCAACCCAGTCAGAATTTTCATAAGTACGAATTTGCTCAGATTGATTTTGAAAGTTTTGGTATTGACGGGGTTTATTTTGATTAGAACCAGGATAGACCGGTTTATTACCTGAAGACTGACGAACCTGAGGATAGACCCATTGCCTTTGTTCAGCATAGCGTGCTTCTCGCCCTAGTTCATATTGTGACTGTTCAGTTTGATCAATGATATCGCTAGGAAAAAGATAATTGCTTTGTGCATACAAAGGTGTTGAAAACAACGATATAGCAATGAACAAGAATAGTAATCCGTTATGTTTTAAAAACATACGATTATTGTTCTTTTGAAAATATTGTAATATGAAATGCATCATCCAATTTTGTTCTCTTGCTGTAATAGTTTATGTTTATAAAGCCAACGCCAAATATAGCCACCACCTAATTCATAACCTGTATGAATATAGTTGTAGATATTTATATTGCTGACTGACCAACACATCAAATCCATACTTTCTTTATCACCACAAATCAATAATTGATCATCTTCTCTAATCTCAAAATCACTTTCTGGTAATAAAAAATTTTCAAACTTGGTGGATGGATCTCTGCCGGACATCATATGTCGACGTAATGATGCCTCATTTTTCTTTCGGTGTATCAATAGGACAACACATTTTAAGGATTTATCCCTGTTTCTTGGGTGTCTTAAAAGCTGCTCAACCGTTATTTTACCTTTTTTTAGAAAGTACATCACTGCTGGCGTTTGTTTTTCTGAAATTTCAACCATCCAACTTGTTGCTGTGTTGTCAATAAAATCAGAAATTCGACTAATTAATATATTTGCCCAATCATCTTTCTGGCGTCTGGCTAAAGACAAAAAAGTCGATAGCAGAGGTGTTTTAATTATGGATAAAATTTCACCGGCAACAATACTTGCGGGTTGCATAATAAAGTCTAATTCTGCTTTGTCAAAAACTCTTTCATTACGACTAAAATTCTGTCTGGCAATTGCAAAAAGCTTACCTTCTTGTTCTTCATTTTTTTCAGGCTCAGAATTTATATCATCCTGTTCAATAAAGGCCTTTGAACTATACTTTAAATCATGCGCTTTATTTCTTAATTTACCTAAATGATGACGTTTCATTTCATCTTGAGCTGTCAAGACAATTGACAAGTTATTTGCATCATTATCAGTACCTGCAACAATTGCTGTTGCTTCTGTAATTTTTGCTTCGCGTAATGTAACAGCTTCTGTTCCCCTTCCAGTAATGGTTCCCTCAGGTGGATTAGTGATATCAGGAGCAGCTTCGATTATAACTGTTCTTACGCCAACATAATTCAAATGCCTTGAGACGGCTTTACCAAACCTTCCATAGCCACAAATGACCCAAGTCCCTTTAGGTGGTTTGATTGGTTCAGTTCTAACTTGATGGTATGGATTTGTCAGCCATTCATAAATTAAATATGCACTAGAAGAACGAACAGATAATGCAAGCCTTCTGGCATAAATTTCAAAGGGGTTAATAATATGACTCGTTCCAAAGGATGCCATATTAGCCTCAGCTTCTGCTGTCTCTGCTCGACACACCACCATGAGATGATCGTCTAACATTCGTTCTTTATTTAATAAACGTGCCGTAATTGCGACTTTAAGATTAACATCATCTTTATCTGTCAAGGCAATAACGCCTTTACAATATGGATGGGTTAAGCCTGCTGTTTCAAGCACCTGTGGAAAAGCTGCATTAGCTGTCAGGGCAGGAATATCAATATCTTGTTCATCAATTTCTAAGTGATCAATACATTCCGGGTTAATATCGATAACCACAGATAAAATATGATTATCAGATAGTTCATGGGCCAATAATTTACCTGTATCGCCATAACCACAAATCAAATAAAAAGGTTCTCTTATTTGACTGACTTTTTTTCGAAAATTATTTTCTTTTAAGACTTTCTTGAATGCTGGATTTTGTAAAGTACTTATCAATGCACCAATACTGTACAGCCAAATAGTGACAGTGGCATAAATACCAAAAACAGTCCACATTCTCTGGGCATTGGTAAACTCATAAGGAATTTCACCAAAGCCTATTGTTGACCCCATAAAGCTAACAAAATAAAAGGCATGAAAAAAACCCATATGCCAAACATTTCCCTGATCATCTTGACCAGGAATTAACACAAAACCAAGGATCACCGTAGCATAGCTGATAATTAACAACATTATTGGCAAACGGATCCGCTTGAGTAGCAAAAAAATAAGGCTGTTCATTAGCGTCGAACAACAACCGTTTCAATAACAAGCAGTACAACTGATGTTAGATTTGCGATAAGAGCACCGCCTGAAACTGACACAATAGTCGCCATCACTTCAGTTGTCACACCATCCACAGAAATATGCTCAGCAACACCCCAGATAATAGCAGCAACCAATAGATGTATATCAGCAACTAAACTTGTCGCTAACAGAACAGCACCAATATGTGAGCGATCACCCAGTTTTATGACTGTAGCAATTAGACTGATAACAATCGCTGCAAATAGTTCAAACACATGGTGATGAGCCGGATTATCAATTTCACCAATAAAAAAACCAAAATTAATCGTCAGTGCAAAAACGACAAAAAAAGCAAAGGAGACTTTTTCAAAATTCATATATTTAATTCCAATAGATGATACTTCAAGTTAACTATAGCAGATAGCATAAAATAAAATAGAGCATATAAAGATATTATCAATTACCAATTTAACCCTTATTAAAAATTATTGAAAACACTCATTAAACACAATAGTGCTATAAATAAAAAAAGCGATGTAACAACATCGCTTTTTTTAGAACACGGTTCAGCTATACCACTAACTAAAAGTCTTTATTGGCTAACTACTTGCTCTTCAAGAGGTGTTGCAGTTTTATTTTGTTGTTCTTCCATAGCAAGGCGCTCTGCTTCTTTGCGCCCAAGAGGATCTGCAAAATTATCATTCAATGCTTTAACAAAATTATCAGCTTCATTACGTACTCGATCGATTGCTTTACGCCCTCTTCTTCCCCATCCAGCAGGTTTAAGTGAAAACACACTTCTTAATGGATAAGTATTCTTCAGAAAGGCTGCCGCAATATTACCCGCACCACTTTCAGTAGGTAACTTCTTAACAACTCTTTTGGCAATTATACGACGTACCCAAAAATGAATACCACCGAAAACAACCACAAAAAGACCAGCGGTGATCCCTTGAGCCACAGAACTATTTTTAAACGATTCTAACCAGGAAGGTTGAAAAGCCCAATCTATCCAATAACCGGCATAAATCGATAAGCCAATTAATGAGGCAATTAAAATACCATAGATTATGCCATCAACAAGTAACACCGAACGATACCAGGAATCCATTGCTTCTTTAATTTTGGGGACTGCCACATTTTCAATTTGATTCGCAGTATTTTCTAAAGCACCAACAATTCGATATACACGTTCAACACTGACTTCTTGCATACGATGTTCAATTTCACCCATATCGATATCAAGTTTATCTTTATAACGTTGACGCAAATACTCATCCGGTATTTCAGGCGCCACTTTTTCATTGTAAACACAATAAAAACGTCCCGTTGAAAGCCCGGTTTGAACAACTGCTCGTTGCCAGGCAGCTACAACCTGTTCAGCATTATCTTCCTTGGCAGTAGAATCCATTTGATTGAGAATAAAAAGAAATTTACCTGCATCATTACGTCGAATAGTCCCTTCAACCAGGTGTTCTAATGTATCTTTCATTGCACCTGGTTCAGGATGTCTCGCATCAAAAAAGACCAAAACTAAATCTGCTAAATCAATAATATGATCGGTTATTTTCAGAGTCGCATTACGTTGTTCGTCGGCATCAAATCCTGGAGAATCTATTAATATTTTGCCTTTTAAGGCATCACTTTTGCAGGTTTTCAATTGTAGGTAGGTATCAATTCGACTGCCTTCACCCTCGGCAACTTTCTCTATTTCTTCACTGATTTGGTAAAATGGTAAACGCGGATCAGCATCTAGAGCAAGACCTGGAAGAACTCTGATTTTATCTTCTTGACTGTAACAAATCACTGTAAATTTATCATCAACAGCTTGATTACCTGTTAATTGTAAATCAACATCGAGATAACTATTTAGAAAAGAGGATTTACCAGCGGAAAAAGTGCCTAAAACAGAAATAAGTGGCCACCATGAAATTGTTGTGGCAAAAGACTGTTCAGTGCTTAGCAACCCCAGGCGATACGCGACTTTATCGAGCTCTTTAAAAGAATCTACTGCATCAATTAGAATAGGATTTTCTGTGGCTAGATTATCTTGTAGATTCTGTAACCGTGACTTAAGTAATGTGCTCGGGCCTTCAAACATTGCTTCTGCTTCTCCTATCTTTGTTTACCCTTCCTCCTGGAAACAAAAGAAAAGCTCTTTTTTTCAAGAAGAAAGGGAAACAACGTTAATAATTTTTTAATATTAACGTACTGGAGGTGGAAAAGCCAATGGTCCTGGTGAACCCTGTGTATGTCCTCGTCTGCCACCCCATGGTGTCATACTATCAAACATACTTTCTGCAGGATTAGAAACCGTTTTATTCATGCTCCACATATCACGTTGCATAGCAACCAGACCAACACTCATTGTTTGAATATTAGTACTGATGCCATCAATACGATCTCCGACATTCTGAGCAGTGCTTGTCATTGTTGCAGTATTAGCAGACATTTCTGGCATTGTTTGAGATACCGTATCAGCCATTATGCTGGTACTACGCTGCATCTGAATAATATTGGTAGAAATTATTTCCATATTGGTATTAACTGACATAGCCATCTGATTAACAGAACGGGTCATTTGTCTGACATCATTTGATAATGAATGAACATCATGAGTCAGATTAAAAATCAAATAATAACCGTAAGCCGCCAATACGATAAACGCAAATAACGCAGTATAAACAATAAGTTGTAAACGTTGTCCTTTAACATCAGAACCTTTTCTACGCTCATCAAGCGTTTCTGAATCAAAGCCTGTAGCATCTGAATCAGCTGTTAGTTTATGGTATAACCTTTTGATAGGCATTCTTTTCTCTCCTAAGCATTAACCACCCCTTAGTAACTAGTATTTTAAAAACCATAAATTACTTTATATTAGACTATTGTAAAATGATTTACTCACAATAGGTAGTTATATTTTAAGTTTATTAGAATCTATTAATAAAGCAATTTAATTTATGTGTTTTGGCTTATATTTTTCTATTTTTTTTATTTAAATGTTAAGTTCCACCGAGCTTCCTTACCAACCCGGGGACTAATAAATACAAACCATTAGTAATATTAATCTTTTTCTTGTGCCCTCATTATTAGTCTACGCTGTTGCTCTGCGATATTCTGATCGACCTGACTGGTTACTTTTACGACATCCCAGGCTTCACTAAAACGATTATTTTTCACCAATCTCTCCACAAATTTAGTGTTTGTAGACAGATAATCAGATGTTTTCTTTTGTGCTCTATAGACATTCGCCAATTCACCAACCACAT
>JAPHSW010000013.1 GCA_026196615.1 Gammaproteobacteria bacterium
AATCTGATGTTCTTCAAAACTTTGATTCAAAGTCGCATTCAGGCTCTTAGCCGATTCTAAATCACGGCCAAAAGGTTTTTCTATAATAATACGCCGCCAGCATCCATCACTTTCTTCTGCCAGTCCAGCTTTGCCAAGTTCGGTTGCTATCACACCAAAAAAGCTCGGGGGTGTAGCCAGATAAAATAAATAATTTCCCGGTGTACCCTGTTCCTTATCAACCTGATGCAGTAAATTTTTTAATTGCTGATAGCTTTGCGCATCTCGAAAATCACCCGGTGTATAATACGCCTTATTGACATTTTCATTCCATAATTCCTGGTTAAAACCTTCACCGACATAGGATTGAACTTCATCACTGAGGCTCTGGCGATACGCTTCGCTGTCCATTGCCACACGATCAGTGCCCACCATCGCAATTTGAGGAGGCAGTAACTCCTGGGCTGCCAGATTAAACAAGGCAGGGATCAACTTGCGCTTAGTTAAATCACCAGCCGCGCCAAAAATAACAATAACTGCAGGTTGTGCTGATGATTTATTTTTTCCACTCATGATTCGTTCCTTGATTGTCTGAGGTAATATGGTAGGACTAAGAGATGTATTGGCAGTGGTTGTATATTATTCATTGTATCCTCAGAAATATCTAAATTAGATCTAACTCAAATTCTGTCTATTTTTATAATACGAATCAAAAACCAACGATGAGATGGGACAACTTCTGATTTTAACCACAGTCCAAAAGAATAGGCTATTCAATTCTACTTTTCAAGTTCTTAACCTTATACCTGTTCAGAACAGTAAAACATGGCTGAATAATATTAATAAGCAATCCAATTAGAGTGCTCTATGATAATTTTTATCGATTTACTTTATTTAATTAGACGATTGGTCTAATATATTTAAATGAGTAATATTTCAACAATAAAACGGCGACGTGGACGTCCTCCAAAAGATCAGACCGGTTTTAATGATACAAAAGAAGCACTGCTTCGATCTGGTATGGAACTATTAACTGAAAAAGGATATTCCGCTACAGGTATTGATGAAATACTTCGACAAGTTGGTGTTCCCAAAGGCTCTTTTTATCATTATTTTGGTAGTAAGGAAGTATTCGGCTTAGAGCTTATTCAGTATTATTCCAGCTTTTTCAGGCACAAGCTTGACAAATTTTTAACTGATCAGAGCCTGTCACCTATTGAACGTCTTATCGCATTTTCTGAGGACGCCGTAAATGGTATGGCTCACTACAACTTTAAACGAGGCTGTCTTGTTGGCAACCTCGGACAGGAAATGAGTGCTCTACCTGAACCATTTCGTGCCCAACTGAAAACAGTGTTTTATGACTGGCAGCTAAAAGTCCAAAAATGTCTGGAAGCTGCTAAAGAAGCTGGACAAATTTCTGATGACGTAGACTGTCAACAATCTGCTTACATTTTTTGGGTAGGTTGGGAGGGAGCAGTGCTACGAGCCAAGCTGGAACGTTGCCCTGATGCACTAATAGCATTCTCAAAATTTTATTTAGATAGTCTAAAGTAGTCATTTATACGGCTAGTAAATTGATGCTCGGACTACACTTATAGAGGAAAGTAACATGTTTAAAAGCATTTTGATTAACAAAACTGATTCCGATTATCAGGTTAAGCTGACAGAAATAGATGAATCATCCTTGCCCGAAGGCGATGTGACCGTTGATATTCAATATTCCTCTTTAAATTATAAAGACGCGCTTGCCATTACAGGAAAATCACCCGTAGTTCGCAGATTCCCGATGATCCCTGGAATTGACTTTGCTGGGACAGTTGCAAGTTCATCTCATCCTGATTTCGATACAGGTATGTCTGTTATTCTCAATGGCTGGGGTGTCGGTGAAGTTCACATGGGTGGTTTTTCACAAAAGGCTCAAGTAAAAGGTGATTGGTTAGTTCCTCTGCCATCAGCATTTGATTCCAGGCAAGCTATGGCGATAGGAACTGCGGGCTATACAGCAATGCTTTGTGTCTTAGCACTTGAGAAAAATGGTGTCACACCTGATCAAGGGGAAATTCTCGTCACTGGTGCAACTGGTGGGGTGGGCAGCGTAGCCGTCGCCATTCTTTCAAAACTTGGTTATCAGATTGTTGGATTAACAGGTCGACCTGAAGAATCAGACTATGTTATGAGTTTGGGTGCAGCAGAAATTCTAAATCGTTCTGAACTATCTGAACCAGGAAGACCACTCGCTAAAGAAAGGTGGGCAGGTGTTGTTGATGTAGTAGGTTCGCATGTACTCGCTAACGCCTGTGCAAGTACCAGGTATGGCGGTGTTGTGACCGCTTGTGGTTTGGCTGGTGGTATGGACTTCCCTGCTTCTGTCGCACCATTTATTTTAAGAGGAGTATCACTAATTGGTGTTGATAGTGTGATGTGTTCCAAAAACATCCGTCTGGAAGCATGGGAAAGATTAGGGCAAGATCTTGATTTAACCAAACTGGGAAATATTGTTCACGAAATTGGCTTATCCAAAACAATTGAAGCGGCAGATGATTTACTAGCAGGTAAAATTCGAGGCCGTGTTGTTATAGATGTTAATCAGTAAACATTTTGAATTAAATATCATCAGATATAAACACTACAACATATACAAAGAAGTTCACCATTAGAAATAATTTAAATTTTAAATTTAAAATAGTTCAGAAAAATATTCATCTTTTACATGAATATTTTTCTGCACATTTGCATTGGGAGCTTATTCAACAATAAACCTTTGTTCATAAGCAATCAAATCATCCAAAGTCTTACCTGATTCATTAGGATAATTTTTCTGAGATATAGTATGAGAATTAATTCTATCCAGTCGAAAGTTTCTAAATGCCTGTCGAGATTCACACCAGGCTCCAAGAGTCCAGACATTTCCCCAAAAAAATAAACCCAGAGGCCAGATAGTACGCTTTGACTCTTTCCCATCTGCTCGTCTATAAGTTATAGTCACTTTGTTTCGATGATCCACGGCACTACGCAAATCACTCATGGTCGCCGCAACCTCTGTAGAAATTCGTATCATGGGAGAAAATAATCGTGCTTGATCAAGCTTGCCTTTTAGTCCATCAGGTAACACTGTTTCGACTTTACTCAATGCAGATTGTGCTGCATTCGCCAATTCAGTATCTGACCAGCTCTGAACAATTCGCGCTCCCAGTGACAAAGCAGTTAACTCATTTTGAGAAAACATTAAAGGAGGCAAGTCATACCCATGTCTGATCACATAACCAACGCCAGCCTCACCTTCAATTGGAACACCAGATGCCATTAAATCCTGCACGTCTCTATAAATAGTTCTTTCAGAAACTTCAAGTACTTGTGACAGCCAATGCGCAGTAGTCACACGACGTGAACGCAAAAACTGAACAATTTGAAATAATCGATCAGCACGCCGCATTAGTTTTCATTTAACTCCGTAATTGTCCATCTAAACCATTATTCTTCTATCTGATATTCATTTAACAAGAAATCGTATCAACATAAGTAATCAACATCAAAGAAGCACCCTGAGGATCACTAATGACACAGAATCGTCCGACATCAGGGATGTCTTGCGGTGCCAGCATAATTTTTCCACCCAGCTCTTCTGCTTGCCTGGCACTGGATTCTACATCATCAACAGTCACATAAGCACCCCACATTGGTGGCATATTACCCGATTCAGGTGGTGTAGCCATGATACCAGCGACTTCTTTTCCATCCTTTTTAGCCATAGTATAGTCAATACCATTAGACTCCATATCTTCCAATACCCAACCAAACATTTTTCCATAAAAAGCTTTTGCCCCATCCACATCGGTAGTCATTAACTCGTTCCAGCTGAAGGCACCATGTTGTTTCATTGCATTACTCATTGTCGTCCTCTCTTATTATTTAAAGTCTAAATACTTTATCATAGCCTTCCTGACAGCATGATGTCAGGAGAGATGAATAATGAAAAAATAAAGATGTGTTTTTATACTAATTCCAGATTCAAACCCAACAGAATATTTATGCAGACCATAAAATCAACTAATTTTCAGTTCTACTCCTATTTATTGACTGATATATTTCATTAGCCAATGTTTCAGAAAGATTTCTCAGATGACTAGTTTCATTGCCTTCTATTGGAATAACTATTTTTTTACTACTCAAGTGTTTTTTGTCACTTCCAAGTCCGAAGCGAATATGTAATTTATTACCATCACGTCGATATAAGCCACTGACATTAATAGCCGATGGGAAAAGATCAACATCTATATAGGCAATATCCAGACTGACAGGATTAAACTTCTCACTTTTGTTTTTGCTATAATTTTGCTCGCGGAAATAACGCCTAAGATTCTCTGACAAATTCAAGTCATCAATTAAAGTCGTCTCATTAATAAAAACAGGCTTTAATAAAATAGCTTTCCTAATGGCTAAGGGAACCTGTGTTTGTGCTTTATTATCAAGAAAACCAATACTAAAACTTTCAGACAAACCCGGTGAGGCAATTCGTGGTCTTTGTATACCACCTATTTCTGTTGCCAGTTCAGGTACCGTATCTGCAACATAATGAATAAGTTGACTGACATCAACCAGTTCATTATCTTTTAATGCTGCTCCCTTAAATCCTTGCAGCAATGCATATGTCATAAGCCCCTGTTCAAATTGACTTGCTTCATAGCTCACGGCATTGGCTGCACTTCCCATCAGGACATGTAAGCCTGTGCGATCTTTCATACGTTCAATAGCCCGTATTTGCCCCGAAGATATTTCCCTTGTTTCAGAAAAAGAATTGGCCAATGAACCTGCGGCACAGGTATCAAGTAACATGAGCTGCTTTTGAATTGGTGTTGACTTAAGCCAATGTGTTAATTCACTTCCAGAAATCATTAAGTGTTTTACAATTTCAGGATCAGAAAGATCAATCGTTCCCGCCTCAGCTGTTAAATAATAATATTCATCTTTGATAGATAAGCCATGACCCGCCAGATATATCACTAGAACATCCCATGGTTTGGCATCCTTCAATTGTTCAAACGCTTCAATAAAAGCTTTTCTTGTAGGGTGAACAGTATTGCTGCCATCTGCTGTGGTTAACAATCTAATATTAACATTATCACTACCAAATAATTTTTTAGCACCAAGAGTCAAGGCTTTATTAAAATCAACTGCATCTTTTGCTGCATAGCGTAAATCAATACGCTGCCCCTGATAGTCAGAGATTCCAGAAATAACAGCCCACAATGTCGGTGTCATATCCTGCGCAATAGCTGGTGGAGTGAACACTTGTCCAACACCTCGACTGGAAAGATAGTTTTCATCATTATATGCATAAACTTCAACCGTATTTTCTTTTCCAGGAATAAGATATGGGTGATTAGTCAGATCATAGCGAATAGTCATTATCTGGCTGGAAGTGGGCTCAGCATATTGACGTGCATCCGATGTCACTTCTTTATTATTAACCAAAATAACCACTCGACCAATTCCACCACCTTGATCAGTTAAATGGATATTTAATATTTTTTTATTATTTGATTCCCAGGATGTCTTTATTTCAGGGTAGAGTTTTGGATCACTAAAGGCATTAATATTTCTTATAGGTTCAAAGTTATATCCCATCACTTTAGATAATAAAGCTGGTTCATAATAGCGCTGTTTTAATTGTGATAACTGGATAGGCTCCCGACCTATGACCCAATGAAGGCTGGGTATATCACCACCATTTGAAGCATCATAACGCCCCTGTTGATCAACCACAGCCCAGTCACCATCTTTAAAACCAATCACTGAAGCCACATTTTTTTTCAGCTGAAGATTCCAGATCTGAGTTGTTTGATCAGCTCCTGATGACAATAGATATTTTCCATCATGAGAAAAAGATAGATCAATAATAGTATTGGTATCACTTATGAAAGATGTTGTTAATTGCTTAGAATCGATGTCCCATAGTTGAATAGTATTATCATTACCAGCAATGGCCAGATACTTACCATCAGGTGAGAACTTAACGCTATATATAACCCCTATTGTATTATCCAGTTGAGCAATGATTTTACCCGATTCAATATGATGTATTAATATTTTTGGGTCAATTCCTGCAGAAGCAATCCACATCCCATCAGAAGAAACATCAAGCGTATAAACAGGTTTACTATGTTTATCAAAGCTATGTTTTAATTTTCCTGTAAAGCTATCCTGAATCGAAATTAATGAACCACTACTACTGATGACCAGCTGACCATTTGGTGTATAAGCAACAGATTCAATACGCTTTTCATGTCTTACCTGCCAGTCTGGATTATTAACTGAGGTATTTTCTTTAACTGATTCAAACCATAGCAAACCACTATCATCACCTAGAATAATTCCATTATTATCAGGTGCAAAAAAAATAGATTTTATGCCCTTATCGGAGCGTTGTATTTCTTTTATAATATTTCCGCTCTTGATATCCCAGATAATGGCTTTACCATCACGAGCAGCAGTAGCAGCCATCGTATTGTCAACAGAAAAAGCAACTGAACGAACATGATGTTTATGTCCCTTTAAATGATGTACTAGCATTCCAGTATGTAGATCCCAGAGATAGGCTGTATGATCCCAGCTGCCTACAAGAAGATACTGATCATTATTTGATAGTGCTATAGAACTTGTCCATCCCGAATTTTTTGCAAATCGCTCTATATTCTTTTGAGCTTGATTATTATAAATTAATAATTCTTCACCTTTGTTATATAAAATATTATGCTCATCCAGATATACAATATTACGAACAAACTCATTTTTTTTATATTGAAGTGTTCTTATCGCTTTTTCCTGTTCAATATTCCATAAGCGTACTGAATTATCCTGACTAGTGGACATAAACTGCTTAGCATCTGGAGAAAAAGCTAAAGCAATAATTTTATCTTGATGACCAGTATAACTTTTAACCTTCTTTTGTGTTTTGGCATCACTCAACCAGATGTTGTTATCTAAATCTCCGGTAAGAATATACTTCCCATCAGAAGAGATAGCTAAAGCAGAAATACCCGCTGGATGTTGTGAAAAATTTTTGGGTTTGGTACCAGATGCCAAAGAAGTTAATAATGCCCTGTTTTTACTGATCAATACAAATGATTTTCCATCTGGAGTTAATTGTATGTCATGTATTTTTCCAGAAGATTGAGCTAAATTTTCTTTTTGTGTAAAGTGTTTAGTATTGAATTGTATAGGCCAATATTTGATGTTTTTATCAATAGCGGCTGAAATGAAAAAGCGTTCATCATTTGAAAGGTCAAGTGCTGTTATCTTACCAGCATGTCCCTGATATTGAGAAATGATCTCTCCAGTGATGGTTGACCATAAGTATATATTACTATCACTGCCACCACTTAATAACCACTTGCCATCATGGGACAAGGCCAGAGCATGGCTGGTTAGCCACTCTTTATTTGTTTTTTTTTTAAATTCCCGGAGTTGTTTTCCTGTTTTAACATTCCATAATCGAATGGTTTTATCCCAACTGCTAGTAGCAAGATATTCGCCATTGCCAGACAAACTCATGGCAATAACAGGCTTACCATGAAGCAATTGTACTACTAATTCAGGTTTTAATATTTGTGTCTGTTCTTTTTTTATCTCAGGCTTATTCTTAATCAGTTGAGTATTTAATTGTGAACAGGAAGAAGCCAATATAATTAGAACGAATAAAATGTTTAGAAAAACTAAATTAGTATACTCATCAAGCGTTTTATTGATCATCATTTTGTGTAATAAGCAGGTCATAATCCTGACAAATAGAACATTCTAAAATAAGCTCAGCACCTTTTTGTGGAATCATGAGTTGAACCTTTTCATTCTCCTTAATTACCTTCTTTTCTTTATCAACGCTCTTTCCATCAAATTTAATAAAAGTAAGACTCAAAGGGTTACTAATGTTATTTTCACTATGACCAGGTGTCAAAACCGGTTTGATTAACTTAGATCTATCAATTTTTAATTGCGGTTTAATAACTTTGCTATTTGCTAATAGTAATTTATTATTAAATTTATTAATTCCACGTGTTGCTTCATTGTTTTTAACACGCTTATATATTAAGGTTAATTGACGACTTGAACTATCAGCTTTGTTAATTGTAAGCATGCATTTTTTGTTCTCTGTAATCTTTAACCATAAATTTTTATAATCAATTTCACATGGATTAACTTCGTTGGACTTAACAAATGCTTTGGCAACAAAAAAAACCTCCTCTTTGTCAAATAAATCAATTTCTGGCAAAAGAAATATAAAGAAGTTTTTAAAGCCCGACGACATATCATAAAGCCAACCATTTTTATTCTCTATAGTAGTTTTTGCTTTATTTTCTGAAGCTGTTTCTGATTTATCGCTATGCTTCAAGTTTAGCCCAACGACAGAAACATAGACGATAAACATAACCCCAAGACCAATGAAAAACTTCTTTTTATTATCCATAATATTTTCCTGCTAATCGGCTTTTTCAAGTTCTCTTTTCAATAATTTATATTGCTGTACTTTAATAGGCTGTAGAAAAACAGGTGTAGTCATCATGATTTTAACTTTTGTTGAAACCGTTAAATCAACCATAGTTCCTTTTTTAACTTTCTTGGTTTTATCAGGATCAGGCAATTGAATAACAACGATTTCTTCAGCTAATTTGCTATTATATTGTTTTTTAATTTTTGAAATATCAACTTCCAGACCTGCTTTATAAAGTTTATTTAAAGCATCAGATAATTTTAACTTTTCTACTTTAGGATAATTAACATCATTGTTAGGTGGTACAACTGGCTCAGACTCTTGACCAAAAACATACCAGACAACTCCAATAGCAATAAGCAAAGCAACCACAACAGCAATTATCCACCATGGAAAGGGCTTTTTCTCCTCTTTAATTTCCGGAACCACTTCCACTTTTTTTACTAAAATCATTTCACTGGTCGTAAAATCATCACCTGGATTTTCTTTAGCATAAATAGTCAGTTTAAATTTATAATCACCCAGTGCCTGTTCCTTTGGAATATTGATATCAACTTTAACATCTTCTGTTGTTTTACTACCCAAAGTCCAATCTGGGTCAACTTTAATATCAAACCACTCTTTTTGTGCAATAGTTTCCTCATTTTCTTCAATATAAATACTGGCTGCGAGTCCAACATCTGCATCAACAATATTGCTTATAGTGAATATAACTGATGCCTTACCGTTATCGTCACAGGTAAAAGTACGCGAAGCTAATGTAATTTCAACTGGTTTAGTCATGAAAATTCTCCTTTAAAGCCATCTAGCCAGTAATTATTTCAAAGTCATAAGAAATATAGACAGGTTTTTCCTGTTCAATAATTGTTTTTATCAACCTGAGTTGATGTTTGTGTTTCTCTGGGATCTGAACCAGAAAATGAAAATCCTGATCTTTTCCATTTTTATTGACACCATCTCTAATTTTTATTTCATTAGAACCCGTTGCAATATTCAAAAACTGGCTCAACCCTTTTTGTGTACCTCGCCACTGTGATAAATAAGCAGCAGAAAGGATCAGTTCCTGTAAACAATCTCTACTTATAAAATCATTATTATCTGTACTGTCTGAGTCTAAATTATCATGCCAAAGACGTTCCAGATCAGTCCAATAGCCCAGGTATTCAATAAATTTTTCTTTAGGTGTCCGACATGGATTAAAAAAATCTTCAATTGTCTCCAACTGCACTTCAGTATCAACATGCAATAAATGCATAACATCTATTAATACTGATAGAATCGTATTTTCATTATTATTTTTGTCACCCAGTGTCTGAAGAAACACATCAGGTATTAGTGCTTCAATTTCAGAGTGATTCATTATCCTGCTCTACTTCAATGACATGTTGATCCGAACAAAACAACCAATTTTTTGGTATAGTGATTTCCTCACTATACAAATGACTGGAGCAGTTTTCATAAGTTTCAGCTTGATCTTTACTGAGAAAAACACCTTTTTTTCCTGACATTAACAACATGCCTGTTTTTGGGTTCGTCACAATAAATTCAGGTTCTCCTAACTTACTAATTGATTCTAAATCCAGTTTTCCATCCATTTCCCGTTTATTCCAGACAGGTTTATTTGAATCCAGATCCATGCTTAAAATTCCATGTTTTTCTGAAGCGGCATATATTAATGAATCATTAAAGGCAATTGAATAACAGTTTCCAGCCTGCCAGCCATTTGACATTTTTACCCAACCTTCATGATCTTCACCTGAAAATGAAATATATCGACGATAACATCCATCCCCCGTACTATTGGGCATTTTTTTCAACAACACCCATAGATAACGATGTGGTCCTCGCTTCTGAATCAGAATGGAGGAAACTTCTCCTGAAGACCAAGGAGAGTCCTCATATTTTTTAAAACTATTATCGGCTGTACCATTAAGAGAAAGATAAACCTGACCGTTATCTTTAGAACTAAAAACTGCGATCACACCACCATCATTACCATCCTGACTGGTTACAATAGTATCAATCTTCAAATCCGGTTTATTGGTATCAACCAATATTTTTAGAGGTACTGATTCTGTTCCTATTGCATATTCATACAAGGCATCATCAGTCGCAATAAGAAGACAGGGGCCTGAATGCTTTTCGAGCCATGCAATATCATTGACCTTATTGAATTTTAGTGATTCTTGCTCATTCCAGCTTTCACCACAAGTAAATGAAATATGTATCTGATCAGTTTTATTGTTGTCTTTTATAACAACAGCCAATAGGCCAATATTGTCTGCAACTGGAGAAACATTAGCTGGGTAAGGTAAAATTTTTCCTATTTCATTGTCAAACTCATTAATTTTTTCCCAGCCCCGAGCATTATTCACTGTACGAAAAAGTGATTGTTCAGAACTGGTGTACCATGTGTCAGGTTGATAGTTATCAACAGCCAATGCTTTGCAGTGACTTTCTGGGGCAAATGATGCATTTAATTTTAATTGTTCAACAGATACCACTCCAGGCTCAGAAGCAATAATTTTATAGATATCCCAGGATTTTAGAGATTGCCCAAAATTCCAGTCTTTTACTGTCCCTGATATAACTTTCGGGCATATGGTTTGATAGAGTAATTGTATAACACGATCTTTTACTCTTTGGCTATTTTCATTTTTATTAACAATAATTTTACCTGTAATATAAACTGGCTTGTAGCGTACCCAGTTTACTTCACAGGAAATTCCAAGCGGTTTTCTTTCATCAAGTACCTTTTGAATATTATTCTGTATATTAACTGATTGCTGTGATTTAAGATGATCTAAACTCACAAGATGTTCTTCGCCTACTGACAAATTAATATCGGGAACCAATAACACTCCGACAGTTCCAGGCTTTGCAAAACGCCATAATGATGATTTTGTGTAGGCTCTGGTTCGACTAACCGCACCGGAACTTTGAATGGCTAATAGTTCAAAGTCTCTGGCGGTAACAGCCCGCTTTAGAGAGTTAAGCTGTTGAGGACCTCTCAATAGTGCATTTTCCAGGGTTTCCATATTTCGTCCACCCACTGCCGCTGTTGTATTTTCGACAGTTAAACCAGGATTAGAATCTTTAAACACCTGTAAAAATCCCTTTGGTACATTACCGCTATCACCACCACCATGACAATACCATAAAACAATTTCCATACCTTCAGGGGGGATCATGCTATCTGTTTCAATATCATCCTCTAAATTCTGTTTACCAAAATGACGATAAGCGGGTGAAAATTGAATATTACCAGTCACTCGATCAACGGTATAAACAAAATCTTTTTTATCTACTCTGGAAAAATCATCTACTTCACGCCAGATACCAAATTCTTTATTATTGAATTTTATTCGCTGCACAGGATGATGTTTTATCTGCTCACTAATTTCAATAGCAACCACCAAAGTTTCCATTACAGCATTTGCAGCCACAATGGGACGTTTAGCGGTACGTACAAAAAACCCAGGCTTACCTGTGGTAATGCCTGCATGTTCTCCTCTTACCCACTGACAATGACACGCTGGTACACTAACTTCTGTCTCCTGAGCTTTAATTGTGACGTCCTGAGCAACAATAAACACCGGTGGATTATCAATATTATCATTGCGTTTACCAGAAACTCTGCTTCCTTTGGCGATCCTAACATCAACGGACTTAGGGCTACTCAGTTTTATTGTCAGTATGGTCTGTGCACAAACCGGCGGCTGAAGTTTTACCCCAATCATAGCAAGAAATTCAATATAGGCTTTATAAGGCAATTGATTAAGGCGTGTTATCATAAGCTCAGTCATATGAGCAAATGCTTCTAATAAGACGACTCCCGGATCACCAGGTGTCAAATCAGTCCACTGCGTATCTTTTTCTTTAATACGTTTTATTGCCGAAGCAAGCAATTCTTCATATTGGCATTCATTTATTTTTGGGATTTTCAATGAACCCATACTTATAGTCCTTTTCTATTACATCAATGTTAACGTTAAAACCAGTTCATCATCAATTTCAAGTGAACTAATCTTATAACTAAGATTTATGTCCATCTTACTGCTATCCATATCATTACTGCTGGCATCAATACTTGTGATTATTATTCTTGGTTCCCACTGTTCCAGTGCACGAGTGACATAATGAATAGCCAGACCATGAGTAGTTGCGTCATTGGGCATAAAAGTCAAACGATAAAGTTCACACCCATAGTTCGGTCTCCTAATACGTTCACCCGGCATAGTTGACAATAGTAAGAGAATCGACTGTCTTATTGCCATAGCACCTTGCACAAGAGCAACTTTACCATCATGGCTACAGGAAAAACCGGGATTAGATTTGTCCCAATCAAAATCAGGATGATTAAACTGCAGGGCATTATATTGCTTAACTAACATTTATATTTCCACCAAAAGATTTTGACCTGAGCTATTAACAGTATAATTAATCGTCCCGGGCGGCACACCATCAGTCAATCCCGTTAATGACTCAAGACAAATAGCTTTGCCCTTGATAAACAATAATTGAGAGTGCCCCTTTTTCTCATTTATCGTTGTTAAGCATGGCTTTGACCCTCCAGATGCAGGTATAGGACAACCTGCTATGGGTCTGCTTATCAGATCACCTTTTACCAGTATGGGAATATTATTAATGGTAACCAGATTTTGTGTTGCAATAATACCCACAATTCCAGTTAAATGATCACATTGCAATACAGCAGTTTGAGTTATTATTTTCCTGGCCATCATCCTTCCTCAAAGTTGATTCTACTGGCACGAATAGTAACCGTATTACCAGGAGCCTGGATAACAAGCGGACCTTGAGAATTAACCAGCAGCTCATCATCAGACATGGCAATACGATTTCCTGATAAGGTACTCATCATTGCGGTTTCTTCTTTGAGTTCAAAAGTGGATTCTGACTGGTTGATAAGGCTTATTTTTTCTTCCTTATCATCAAGCCTCAAGGCCTGACCACCAGGCGTCAAAATTGAATATCGACTCACTTCTCCATCAACAATAATTTCATCGGGCAAGGCTGTTTCACCATAGAGTCCACCCAGCACAATTGCTTGCTCAATTCGCTCATGCAACATGATAAGTAACACCTTATCATCAATAGCAGGCAGCGCGATAATGCCTTTATTATCTCCTGCCCCAGGAATTAACACTTCAAGCCAGTTACTTTCAATATTGTTATAAGTCGGCAAACAGACTTTAACCCTGCCTGTACCTTCTGGATCAGAAATTTGACTTACAATTCCATAAGTCACCAAAGTTGATTTTGAGCGTTTTTTTAATACCGGCGGTTGACTGGAAAATTCAGTAATAAATCCTGAAAATGGGTTGATAGAATGTGAAACCTGTGTCAAACGGTATTTTTTCCCATTGTCCAGTGTTAACAGACCTTCTAGCTCGATGTCCATTCCAGGATACAAGTCGCTGCTGCCTTCAGCCTGGCCAATTACATAATTCCTCATAGCGTTAATTCGCTGAGTTTGAGTTTCTGCCAGCGTTTTTAATTGTTGCTCACTCTGAGCTGGTTGATCCACAATGCTGGTTTGATAGACCTTGGAACCTCCTGGATTAATTGAAGAAAAATTATTTTCTATCGATTCACTCAAGGAATCTTCCATAAATAATTTTGTTCGTTGAGGATCCCAGCCAGAAATAAGTGTTTCAATTTCGGCACTGCTATCATGATTTTTTACCACGACTTCCAGTAAGTTTGAACGATAGTCAAGCTGTAACGGTGATTGCTCAATAGCTAGTTTGACAAAACTCAATACATTATTATTTAAAGTAAAATACAGACCACTTCTTTCTGATAGTTCTTGTAAAAACTCAAGACTAGATGATTGATATTGAACCAGATGACTCCACAATGGCCCACTTTCTAAAGCATTAATTTCCACACCATAGCCTGACATCATTTGTTCAGCAATATCAATTAAAGTCACATCAACAAAAGAACGAACCGGATATTCAAGCGAAAGAAAATATAACTCATCATAAGCAGTTATTTGAATTGAAAACTCTTGGTCCTTGCTATAGTGATGAGCAAAGGAGGTAATATAACCAGAAAAAATCGGACTTGTGTCACTTTGCACAATAATAACAATTTGACTTCGTTCCGTTAGATTTATTGCCTGATTTTCATATTGATTTTTTGTCAGAACCAATTGTAATTGACATTCACATGCCATCTGAAAATTATGTTTAATTTTAATTTCAGTAATAGTTGTCTCAAGGGTATTATTAATTTTTATACCATCAATTAAAATATCAATTTTCTTATTAAAATTAAGCTGACTGGTCATATTATTTCCTTAAACCAGATAGTTATTGATACCAGTATTTGCATCATTGAATGTCAAATCACTTTCTGACATTGATTTCTGAGTCATTGTTGTTACTTCCTGATTAACATCATCTACAGGATAATTATCATCATTAATAAGCTGATTCTGTTCATTTGTTTGAGCAATTTTTATTAATCTCACTCTTAACCAGGAACGTTTGGGGACACCAGAACTATCAAAGAGATCAAATCGTTCTGAGATAGAACTAATAACACAGGGTATATTCCAGCTTTTTCCCCATACAAAGCGAGATAAACCCGGTTGATATTCACCGTCCATTAACGTTGAGTTTTCAGATAAATCCCAAATTGGTTTGGTTAACTCTCTAACATCCTGGCTTTGAATTGTTGAACCTTTTATGGAAATATCAAACACTAAATCCAGTTCCAGAACCGTATTTCCACCACCACTAAAAATTAATCCATCATCAGAGGATTTATCAGCATTGATAACCACTGATTTTATAGTTCTTTGATGAATCCCCGAGCGTCGTTTAATAACCAGTGTTTCCGGATTAAGCATACAACTAATAAGATGTCCTGTTTTTTCTACTAAAAATGTTACCCGTTCCATAAAACACCTCTGACATCATTATTACCTGGAATTTCTTTTAGCATATAAATATCATCTAAATAGATATTGCTCCACACGTCATCAGGAAGCTCTTGCCAATAATCTTTTTGTGTTTCATCAATAGCAAAACACTCATCTCTTTGTAAAAAAATAGTCTTTGCTTCGTCGAATAACCATCCTGTTTTTTGTTCTGGCAGCTGTTCAAATTTTTCTTTAATAAAATGATCAATTTTTATTTGTTTAGGCCTTTCTTCTTTATAAAAAAAACCTGAAGGGGAGCTTTCAGACCTGTAGTTATCACCATAAGAAACACTATGATTATTGTTATCAACATTTATTGTCTGTGTAATATCACTTTTTTTATTAATAATATTTTTTTTATATCCAACAGTCTTTTTTATATTTGATTTAATAGTAAATTGACTAGTGTCTTTAATTTGTGACTTATCAGAGCTATCAGAATTATCAACTTCTGACTTGATGCTCATGATTGATAATTCTGAATCTCTTAGAATTGGCCTCATACGTTTAACTTTACGCACTTTATTATTTTCTTGTATAGACTCTCCAGTATTCAGTCTGCCAGAAAAATGTATTTTTTCTTTATTTTTATGATGCTCTTTTAATTTCTTAACTTTTTGTTCAGGGATGACTGCTAATTTAGAAAATATCATCTTGTTTCTAAATAGATTTTTCGTAACGGCTTTATTTTTCTTAGCAGCAAAAACATTTGCTGTAATTATTTTCTGTTGTGTGTTTTTTAAGTTTTCATTTGAGTTATTTTTTATAATACCTTTCCCTGGCTTCAAATGTTTTCTTATCACATTTTTTATAAAAGAATCTGGATTAAGATGGTTACGTTTGATTAAATTTATCCAATGTTTTGGCGCATTTGAATAATACTCATCTAAGGCATTACTTTCTTTATTCAACAAAAAAAATTGTGATACTACAGTGTAAAAAAAGACCACAGTCGTCTTTAATCGATCTACCAGCGTGCTTAGCATGCTGGTATAGAGATAAGAAAAACGACTCTTATTTTTTTTGTTAAAAAACATAGTTAGTCTCGTTCAAGTCCTTCATGAGCAATAACCATCGACTCAATAGCAACACCTTGATCCAGGGCATTCAGTTTTGCTGCATTCCATTCACACACCCATGCATTGTGCAAATTATAACGAAAGTACTCCGAACCATCAGGCTTGAGCATCATAACTGAAATTTCACGACGCTCTACTTCACCCGTGACGCTCGCTGTCAGCCAGTTCCATAATTCAAGTGATTCACTCATTCCCCAACGAAAAGTAATCTCACTGTATTCAACTCGCCCAGCTAATTTTCTTACTGCCGGTGCACCGCCACCTTCCCTGTAGTCAATTGGTTTAATACGCATTCCAAGCCCTTCCACTTCTGAGAAGTTGACTTGTATTCCCTGTCCAATATCCACAATAAAATTATAATTACGTATAATCTCTGGTTCGCTTAAAGCCTGGTTGGCTTCCTGGTCAGCCATTGCAGCTCTCCTTTTTAATAAATTTTTTCATAGTCAGATGTATTACTCAGACTCTGCTTCACTATCTTCAGTTTCAACTTCTGTACCACCCGCCCATTGACCAATCTTAAAGACTATAAATTCTGCGGGTTTAACGGGTGCTATACCAATTTCAATTTCCAGACGACCCGAGTCAATAACGGCCTGAGTATTTATTTCACCATCACATTTAACAAAAAAAGCCTGCTCTGGTGTGCTACCCTGTAGCGCACCATCTCGCCATATCAAAGTCAAAAAAGCACTCACATCTCGGACAATTGATTTCCAGAGAGTTTCATCATTTGGCTCAAAGACGACCCATCGGGTACTCTCACTAATGGATTCTTCTATCATCATAAACAAGCGACGGACATTGATATATTTCCATTCACCATCATCCAGAGTTCTTGCACCCCATACTTTAATACCTGTAGTGGGAAAGCTGCGTATGCAATTAACTCCTTTGGTATTTAGTTCACCCTGCTCACCTGATGTAACAACATAAGACAAGCCTAATGCTCCATTCACTGATTCATTAGCAGGTGCTTTGTGAACACCTCTATTAGCATCTGTTCTGGCATAGATACCAGCCATAAAACCCGATGGCGGTGCTGTAATAATTTTTTTCTTACGCGAAAGAGGTGCTTGAATTAACAACCAGGGAAAATAAAATGCAGCATAGCTGGTGTTCTTTGGCCTGAGGCCAACATTATTTTTTTCTTCAGTTGCTTTTTTTGTACCACTTGTAATGCTTGCAACTGTTTTTAATTGATCGATATTAGCCACTTCATCGGGGGAATCCAGTATAGCAATTCGATCTTTTAATTTCTCACAATGATCAATCAGTGCCGTATGTGAAACAGTATCAAAATATCCTGGTGCTGCAACCATAGCAATTTCATCAATTGCTTCAAAAGCACATAAACCACTGCGTTGCGCCACATCCCCCATAATTGTTTCATTTTCGGGATTATTAACAATGTAACATCGAGTTCCACCATTATTAAAAAAAGAAAAAACAGCCATCGACAAATGAGTGTCATCTCCTCCAGCATTGCTGGCAAACTCTCTCACAAACTGAGTCCAGTTATTGCAGGCAATTGCTTTATTCAAATTAGCCTTTTTATCAGGTGCTACCCCAATAAAAGCAGCCGTCTGTGTACCAACCATGCTGATCGGTTTTGAACCCGTTGATACCTCTTGGATATAAACTCCGGGAGTTGCATAACTAGGCATTATTATCCTCCAGTTTTGTCAATGAAATGGTTATTTCCTGTCCATTATATTTTTCATGTTTGTATGAATATTTCTGATTGTCCGTGCGAGTATAGATGGTAATTATTGATGGTGAAGCCGTAGAAACTTGTCCTAAATCAAAGCGTCCAGAACGATCTGTCAAAACTGATCGATTACTTAACTCGACTCTGCAGTTTGAAAGAGGTTTATTATTCTGATCCAGTAGAGTGCCAAAAATAGGACTCATTGGTGTGGTAACAATATTGGGTTGTTGCTCAACCAAAGGTGCTTCTGTTTTTATTCTGGGAATATCAAGTACATAAGTTAATGAAAATAAGGGACGAGGAATTATCTTAAACGCTTGCCAATGTTCAATTGGCAGCAAATCAGGTAATAAATTAAAAACAGGATGTTCACCATCTGACAACAATAACTGAGACATAATATCATGGGCTTGTTCATCAGACTCAGAGCAAATAGTGATAAGGTATTTTAGTTTAATTTGAATAAATAATGGATTCGTATTGCCCATCATTTTTTCAAGGGAAGTCAGATATACGCATATTTGATTATTTTTCTCATAATCTTTTGGCGCACAAAACTGGACATCGACACCTTTAACAATATCGTTTAGCCACTGTTTTATTTGTTCATTAACCTGTCCGATCAAAGCCATATCCCTAATATAATTGCTTCAGACCAACACAATTCCATGATTGGTCGTAACTTAAGTAGTTACTATATTTAGAAACGATATATTTATATTTGGCTAAGACTGCAACACCGCGTATTTAAAGCTGTGTACATAACCGAAAAGAGTAATTTAATATAGGACTATAAAGAAATTTATCCTAATGAATAGTATCTTTGAGAATAAAGTTATTTCAAGGTTCAGCAGGAAAATCTCAATATCATCATCAATATATTAAATAGTATACTAAAAAAAAAATAAAACAAAGTAAACATTTCTTTATGTCATATTTTACCTACATTCAATAAATTTTTTTTAATTTGAAATGGAAAAACAAAATAAACTTGTTATACTTAACTTAAATTGAAACTATAGTCTGTCTTTTTTCAGACTATAATACAGTTAGCGGTAAACAATATTACACCACACAATCAAGGAGAGATTCCCATGTGGTCTTTATTTTCTGCTGTTCCTGTTAAGTTATCCATTATCCTTTTTTTACTTGCCCTTCTTCCTGCATGCTCTGAACAAAGTGATGCTACCAATTCCTCTAGCACAAACAAACTATCTAACAATGATTTTTGCAATCTTAACAGTCGTGTAGCTTCTGCTGATGGAAAACATCGCATAGCACTAATTTTAGGCGTTAGCCAGTATAAAAGTGAAAAAATTAATGATCTAAAAGGCGCTTCAGCTGATGCTAAACGGTTTTATCAATTACTGACAGATGAAGCAGGCTTTCAATTCCCTAAGGAAAATGTCTGCATGCTGCTTGATAGCGATGCCAATAAAAAAGCAGTTATTAATGCATTTCAGGAAAGGCTAATTAAGACTGCCAAAAAAAATGATATTGTGGTGTTTTACTATGCAGGCCATGGTTCACAAATAACGGATAAAAATAATGATGAACCTGACAATATGGATGAAACCTTTGTACTACATGATTCACGCTCTGATGATGTATCAGATTTTATTGATGATGAATTCAACAAGTTACTGAGCCAGCTCTATAAAAAAACTAACAATATTTCTATTTTTCTTGACTCCTGTAATTCAGGTACAGCAGCACGTGGTGATTATACGGCTCGTTTTGTCACCCCTCTGATACTTGAATCAGATTATAGTACTCAGCAAAGTCGCGCAGTAGGTGACAGCACCCCGGAAGAAAACATTGATTCCATGCCAGGCATTGTTTTATTTACCGCAGCCAGTGACGGCACATCAGCATTAGAGCGTTCTGGACGAGGTATTTTTACCGATGCCTTATTATCCTCTTTTGCTTCTGCATCGGGTTCACCCATGACTTATCTACAAGCCTCAAGAAAAATTCCAGCTCAAATACTAGCCCAACAAAGCAACCAAATCCCTTATTTTCAAGGTAATCTTGAACAGTTTATTTTTTCAAGTGAACGAATTAAAAAGCCCTTTTCATGGGATATTACAAAAGTTGTTAAACCTGACAGTAGTAATGGAGTTCATTTAAGTGGTACTCCAATGCCAGGCATGGGTGTCGGAGCAGAGCTTAGAATCTTCCCGGGAAATACCAATAAAAAAGATAGTCAGGATATAAAAAATTCAAAAGCCACCATCGTCATAGATACCATGGAAGGCTTAACAGCCAAAGGACATGTCAATACACGAATCAAGAAAGCAGCGGCGATTCAAGCTGGCGATTATGCAGTACTGGTATCTCCCTCTGATAAGAAAACAATCATTACTGTGTCATTCCGTAATAAAAATAAAGCGGGTGCAATTCCAGCCCCTATAATCAAAAAAATTACCCATGAACTTAAGAATAATATCAATGCTGGAAAGGTCATTCGTATTGTTCCTGAAAATGGTGATTTTGAACTTGCCTATAAACAAGACAAGGGCATTTCAATTATAGGACCGGAAAATAAAATACGGGCACAATTTGTCTCTGAACAGAAGGTTATCCATAATTTATGGCAACATGCGAGACATCGTGCTTTATTACAACTGCATGGTGAAGGGGGTAAAGATTTTGTTGATAACCAAACCTTACAAGTGCAATTAATCCCCACACAAAAACAAAATAAATGCAGCAACAATAATAAATGGCAACAGGCACCTGCAAATACTAAACAGTTAATCCCTCTTTGTCACAAATGGCAAATTAAAGTGTCTTACCAGAAATCATCAAAAAATTTACCCAAATTACTCATAGGTGGTGTTATCCAGTCATCTGACGGCAACTCTTTTGGACTTCCTAATGATGGTTCTACAATTGCTCTAAGCCCTGGGGAAGAAGTTATTCTACCACGAACATTTATTGGTCAATTACCTCTGGACACTACTGATACCTTAATTATATTTGGTACTCAGGAAACAAATCCTGTGCACTGGTATCTATTAACCGATATTAACCGCTCAGACACTCGTAACACTTCAAGTCCTCTGCAAACTAAGATTGACCAATATCTCACTCTGACACGTGGTATAGGCGAAGTCAGCAACAGCGATCCTGACACATCAACCTGGACTATGAGTATTGTTCCTATGAGAGTCGAGGCCAATAGTCGTTTTCTAAAAGCCAAAAATAATAATTCAGCTTCTGAATTTGACACCAGAGAATATACAATTCAGCAGTTTAATATACTTCCTTATTTGCCAGATAATGAGCAGTCACCTCTTTACCGGGTTTTACAAACAGCTGATCAACTGGCCAAATCATCTATTAATGATGGCTATCCTTATACACAACATGACTGGAGTCAGGGAAGTGATGCTAAAAATCTGCAAAAAGGTATCGATTGTTCACGATCAATCTGGTATTCATTTACCCGCTCAGGATTAGACTATAACCGCAAGAATAATTACTTAACAACAAAAGAAATGGCCACGGATAATTCACTGATGAATGATGAATTCATCCGTTGTGATAATAAACCATTAGAAATTGGCGATGTGCTTGTTTATCGAGATGATACTCGTGGAGATGGTCATACCATTATGGTTATTGATCCACAAAAAAGAATTGCCTGGGGTTCACATGGGTGGGATGGCAGCGGTAAAGCACTTAAAATTGAACCTGATACCGGCGTTGAATATCAACTTATCAAATACAAAAAAGACTGGCAGCGCTGGGACAGAAAGACCATGTTTAAAAAAGCCTGTTGGCGATATAAGCAATTTACTCAAGAAACATCTGCTGACAGCACACTGGCTCATGAAGAAACCAGAGGTTATCAGTCATTAAAAAATTATTGCCAGAGTAAAAAGTGCGTACCATAGGAGCATAGGAGGCCCCACAAAATGAAAACAATATTACATAGTTTAGCTATTTTATTCACGGCTTTTTTATTATTCTCATGTAAGGCAACCATACCTGAATTTGAATATGGCTCCAATCCAGGTACAAGTGCTCAAGAGGCACCTCAAAGTCAATACCCGCCAAGAATAGATCGCTTTGAAGCTGATCCACAAATGGCAACACAAGGTGAACCGATTACCCTTAGTTGGGAAACACAGCATGCCACCGACGTTCACATTTCTGGCGTTGGAAGAGTGTCCCCTTCAGGTTCACGTACTATAGCAAGCCCTGGTATTGAGTTACAGGATATTATGTTGACAGCATCTAATGATGGAAATTTTGCTCCTGCAACCGACAAACTTGATGTTCAATATACCCTTTTTTCAACAAAGGTTCCTGATGGCTATGCTGGTCCATCAGATAAGCCAATGATAATCATAGGCAATCGAGGAAATATTACCAACACTATAAACAGGTATAAGCTTCAACCTGTTAATAAATACACCATCAATAAATACCCAAACCTGAAACCATTAACACCTGTGAAACCAGTACAAGCTACCACGCAGGCAGTAAATGTAAAACCTATGATAGCAACTCCCATGTATTTCAACATGGCACAATTAACAGCACCACAGATAATCAGTCCGAGAAATAATAGTACATTCAATCACTACCCCAGAAAATTAACTCTGCGTTGGAAACCAGTAAATAATGCATCAGCATACAATGTTGACATTGACTGCCTGAATTGTTGTGTTGCTGGCAAATGGTGTGCTGATGTTGGCAAAAAGTTCAAGCAGGTTAAATCACAACGCAATACTTATTATCAATTTAGTTTTGTTGGCGCCCAACCTGGTCGCTGGAGAGTTCAGGCCGTTGATAAAAATGGCAAAGCAGGTAAACATAGCCCATGGACAAATTTTAAATTTACCCGATAACATTTGGTAACACCCAATAACACCCGATAAAAAAGGAACGGATGATGGATGATTTTTTTACTTCACAGCCAACATTTACACCATTAATGGCAGGAACTTTTACTCTAACTGCCGCTGCAACACTGGCATCAGTTTTTGGCTTGCCTGGAAGTATTACTGCAATCACTATCAGTTTTCTTCTGGCAATAGTCATCCGCATAGATAAAAATATTCCTTTATTAAAACGCATTGTTTTTTATCTTGTTAATGTCACAACAATCTTCATCGTTGCTATGGGGCTAAACTCAACAGGTATTTCTTTAACTCAAGATAAAGAAGACACACTGATTGAGCGTGAAGTTGAAAAAGTTGAAAAACCTTTTTTTCACTCATGGTTTTAACATAAAAATGGCTGGATAAATCACTCATGGAAAACTTAAGAAAACCATTTTTTTATGCCGCATCAATTTTTCTTGCTCTGGCTCTGCTCATTGAACTATCAAGCGGTATTTTTGATTTTGGTATGAAAATACCTGGTCTGGGTATTCCTTCTATTGCATTAATCGACAGCCTACTGATCTTTGTTATCTTTATGATGATGCTAAATGTTTGGATTTCACCAGCCTTAATTGGAAAAATCAGTGGTATCAGTACACTCATTTTTTCTCTGATTATTCTCTTAACGGCCATTGCATTACTTTTTTTTAGCTTATTACAACTAACCTCTCTGATAGCATTGTTGTTAGCCTTTCCCTTTGGAACGGCAGCTTATTTTGCTACTTTTGCAGGATTTGATCGGGGTGGTGCAGCAGCAACACTTAGCCTGTTAATGACACTTAAGGTTCTTTTTGCTGTGTTTCTAGTCTTAGCTCAGCAGCGTTTTTTAGAAAATAAAGGGCTGATTTTTTTAATCTTTACCATGTTGATAGTCAATATTTTAGTTGGCTTTCTGCATGGCTTTCCACCTGGATTTCTGGTGAGCATTATTGATGCGCTTGCAGCCATTATTATCTCAATTATTGCTATTATCTGGTCAATTAATTTTTTTATACGCTCAATACCAGCAATTTTAAAAATCATCTGACAATTCATGAGAATTGGTAGAAACTGATTCAGCATATACACTACATTGAATTTACATTAGCACTAATGTATTATTAAATTATGTCATTTACAATTGAACCAGGACTGGGCGAACTTCTTCGCCATCTTGCAGAACTCACAGACAAAGATGCTGAAAAAAGCTACCACTTGTCTAATATCAATTATAGGCCCCGTTATACACCAATTATGCGGGCTTTAGAGCATGGTGTATCAACCGTAACTGATTTTACATCAGCACTTAATATTACTCAGGGAGCAGTAAGTCAAACAATTAAACTAATGCTTAACGATGGATTGATTACTCGTCAAAAAGGTACTGATGGAAGACAAACTTTTATTAAACTATCAAAGAAAGGTAAAAATCTACTCAAGCAAATTAAGCCTCATTGGACAGCAACCTTTTCAGCAATTGAATCACTTGAGAAAGATATAAAATATCCTCTACGCCACTGCCTTAGCCAGTCAGTAAAAGCACTTGAAAAGAAACCTTTTCACGAACGTATTCAGCACTTTAAGACGATACATTCTAAATCTAGTACTTCAACTAACACTGCTCCACAAGATTACTTCCAAACGGGTGGATTAAAATACGCACACTATAGACCAATTTATCCCAATTCCTTGGCAGAATCTCTTGCCTTACTTGTCGAACATCGAAATTTAGTCCTGGATGTTGGCTGTGGTTCAGGGCAATTAACTGATATTTTAAGTCCTTTTTTTCATCATGTTATTGGTACTGATATAAGTAATGATCAGTTACATCATGCAACAACTAACAATAATGTCGTCTATAAAAAAGAAAAAGCCGAACAAATTAAACTGGATGATAATACAGTTGATCTTATTGTCACAGCACAAGCAGCCCATTGGTTTGATTTAGAAAAATTTTATTCAGAAGTACAAAGAATAGCAAAGCCAGGTGCTGCAATTGCTTTAATAAGCTATGGTGTACCATTTATTGAGGACATGGTTAATTCTATTTTTCAACAAAGTTATTGGCAAGAAATCCATGAATTTTGGCCCAAAGAACGAGAGCATGTCGAAAATGGCTACACTAAAATTGATTTTCCATTTACACCTTTACCATTTCCAAATCACTTTATTCAACAAGAAATGAATTTTGATGATTTTACCGGGTATATTTCAACCTGGTCTGCTTATGCAAAAGCCAAAAAAAATGGGAAGAAAGAAGTATTTGATGACTTATTTTTTCGCCTTAAGGCAGTTTGGGGAGAGCCGAATAAGTCTAAAAAAGTAACCTGGCCCATTGCAGTTCGGGCAGGACGTATTTAACATTAGTTTTGACAAAAACTAAGTACTTCTCAAAATTGAATAATGAATAACATAATAAAAAAATTAAAACCTGATCTTTAATACGAACATAAATTTCAAGTACCCTTACCCTTGTCCCAAACTATTCCTTATTTATATCCAGAATCAGTAGAGTTTATACAAATACCCGAAGTTTTTGCGAGTGGCTATTTAGTTGATTTACTTGAATGGATCTGCATTTAGGTGATTAGGCCTCATATTAATTGGCCTAGAGAACAAGCTCATGAGATTATTAGAATCATTAATTTGAAAAAAGCCCTAAAACGAAGCATTAGACTTTATTTGGGCATAAAAAAAGCCTGACTTCTTTCACCTAAGTAATTGAATGTCAGCTTTTATCAATTTGGTAGCGGGGGCAAGATTTGAACTTACGACCTTCGGGTTATGAGCCCGACGAGCTACCAGGCTGCTCCACCCCGCAACTGATGAAGCGTATTATACGGTCTTTTAATTGATATGCAAGTGGTATTTAATAAAAAGGTAATATTATTTTAAATGCTTCTTTAGGTCATAGTGATAGATAAAACCCGGGAGTGCAAAAACAGCAAACAAACAAAGTGTTATTGAATAGAATTCCCAGTTTTGTGAGAAATTCCAAAACTCCCAAACCTTTGCATATGCCGCACCATGCAGCTTTGTTTCAAGACCTATGGCTATGGCCATAACGATAATATATAAGAGAAACCATTCAGTAAAACGTAACCAGAAGCTCTTGTTACTGTCCGCTTTAAGTACTAAAAGAACCTTATCTGTTAGAAAAGGAATATTAGCGGCAATAAGAGTCACAATGAAGAGGATTAGGGTTGCTATTGGAGTTGACATAATTAGCTCAGAATTTTGAATTTCTCAACATTAGAGACCTTTCAGAAAAATCCCCACTCTTTCTCTGAAAAAAAAGAGTATTTTGGGAATAGTTCGATAATAGACTTAAGCAAATGTGCTCATGCACAATGCAATTAATGCTGTTGGATAGAGGCCTATAGCCAGGATTGCTAGACCATTAAAACTCAAGGTCAAACGAATGTCCATGCTGGCCTGGAGAGGTGTTTCGTCAACTGGCTTATCAAAGTAAACCACTTTAATAACTCGGAGATAGTAAAAAGCACCAATAACTGATGTGACTACACCGACAACAGCAAACCAGACTAAACCACTATTAACTGCTTCTTGCAATACAGCGATTTTTGCCCAGAAACCAAGAAATGGAGGAACACCAGCCATAGAGAACATAATTGCCATCATGACAAAGGCAAACCAGGGACTCTTTTGGTTCAGTCCTTTAAAATCATCAATATTTTCTGCTTCATAACCAGCGCGGCTGAGCAATACAATCATTCCGAAAGCACCCACACTCATAATCGCATACACAATGGCATAGAACATTGCAGCGCCATAACCTGCCTGAGTTCCAGTTACAACACCCATGATAATAAAACCAACATGAGAAATTGTTGAGTAAGCCAGCATTCTTTTTATATTTGTTTGAGCAATGGCAATAATGTTACCAAACACCATTGATAGAACAGAAAGGATGATTAAAATCATTTGCCAATCAGCATGCATACCTGCTAAACCATCAACCAATAAACGATACATCATAGCAAATGCGGCAATTTTAGGTGCACTGGCAATATATAAAGTCACTGAAGTCGGTGAACCATGATACACATCTGGCATCCACATATGAAATGGGACCGCACCCAGTTTAAACGCAACCCCAAGAATGATAAAGACCAGACCGAAGCTCATGACCACACGGTCAGCTCCTGCAACCGCTTTATTAATTGTAGCTAAATCCAATGAACCAGTAACACCATAAACCATAGACATACCATAAAGCAGCATACCCGATGCAATGGCACCAAGAATGAAGTATTTCATTGCAGCTTCTGATGCGACAATAGAATCACGTTGCATAGCAATCATTGCGTACATTGATAAAGATAATAATTCCAGCCCGAGATATACTGTCAGAAAGTTTCCGGCTGAAACCATCACCATCATTCCAAGGACACCAAACAAGCCCAGTGTAAAATACTCACCTTTATATATATTACGGTCTTTCAGATAATCTTTCGCATAAATAAACACACCAACAACAATGATACAGATCGATATTTTTAAGATGCTGGCCATTGGATCAAGAATGAATGAGCCATTAAATGTGGTAATACTTTGCTCTGAGTAATTTGAAAATGAAAGAAAAGCAGTTGTAATCAATGCGATTAGAGACAGAACATAGGTAGCACCTCTGCTTTCATCTTTCAAAAACAAATCAATGATCATAATGACACAGACCATAGACAGTAAAAAGATTTCTGGCATTGCCGGCATAAAATCAGGTGTTACAAAATTCATAGTATTTTTACTCTAGTCCTATTTACTATTAGACAATCTAGTGATTAGGTATCGTTTCTATCGATTTATATTAAAAAGCTAAAAAATTAAAGCAACCGACTCTCTAAGGTAACTTTGATACTGATATCTGTGTAACCAAATTATCAATGGTTGCATGCATTACTTCCAAAAGAGGCGCTGGATAGATACCAATAATTAAAACTGCAACAGCTAAAATAAACATCATAAAGAATTCACGCCTTGACATATCTTCTAGATTTTCAACATTTTCATTAGCAATTGGGCCAAAAACAACGCGTTTAATCATCCATAAGGTATAGGCTGCACCAAGAATCAGGGTAATAGCCGCTAAGAATGCATACCAGAAATTCGCTTTAAAAGCCGCCATGATGACCATGAACTCACCAACAAATCCCGATGTTCCTGGTAAACCAGCGTTTGCCATAGCAAAGAAAACTGCAAAGGTTGCAAAAGCAGGCATTGTGTTTACAACACCTCCGTAGTCCTTAATCATACGAGAGTGCATTCTGTCATATAAAACCCCCACACTGAGGAACATCGCTCCCGAAATGAAGCCATGTGAAATCATTTGTACCATACCACCTTCAAGACCTAACACAACACCTGAAATTGACCCCGTATTATCTGAAATTTTCCAAAACAAGAAGAATCCGAGTGTTACAAAGCCCATGTGAGAAATTGAAGAATATGCAATTAGTTTCTTCATATCAGCTTGGACAAGTGCCACAAAACCGATATAAACAATAGCAATCAAAGATAGAATGATAACTAACCAGTCCAGAGTCATGCTCGCATCAGGTGTTATTGGTAAACTGAAACGCAAGAATCCATAACCACCCAATTTCAACATAATAGCAGCAAGAATTACTGAACCACCTGTTGGTGCTTCAACGTGAGCATCAGGTAACCACGTGTGTACTGGCCACATTGGAACCTTCACAGCAAAGGCCAATAAGAATGACAAGAAAATTAATATTTGTGGTGTTAAAGCCAGAGGTAATTTCTGCAAGTCTTGAATATTAAAAGTACCCGCACCATTTACATCAGCAGCATGCATATACATATACAATAGTGAAATCAGCATGAAAACTGAGCCCAGGAAGGTATATAGGAAAAACTTGATAGTTGCATAAACGCGATTAGGACCACCCCAGATACCAATAATTACAAACATAGGTATTAATAGTGCTTCCCAAAATACATAAAACAGCATGGCATCCATTGCTGCGAATGTACCAATCATCAAGCCTTCAAGAATTAAAAAAGCAGCCATATACTGGGCAACTTTATAAGTAATGACTTCCCATCCCGCAATGATAACAATCACTGTCATAAATGTTGTCAAAAGGATTAATGGCATAGAGATACCATCAACACCAATGTGATAATTAATATGAAAACTACTGATCCACGGAATCAGTTCTTCAAATTGCATACTCGCCAGACTGGTATCAAACTGTGTATACAGTGGAATCGACAGTGCTAATGTTGCCAAAGAGACTAATAACGCAAGCACTTTAGCTTCAATGCTGTTTTTACTTCCAGCTGCCAGCACCAGCATCCCACCGACGATGGGAGTCCAAATCACCAGACTTAATAACGGCAAATTTGAAAACATGAATTAAATACCTTTTTTCCTAAAACTTTATAATGCTTATTCCAGACAAGCTGGATAAGTTTCTTATATGAATACTTTCATTTAAGCGACTTCAGTCACAATAAGTTTTCTGCTGTCATTTTGACAGAAGACAAATTTATATAGACAAAAAACTAAAAGATAACCAGGCCCAATAAACCAATTAAGCCTAGAATCATGACAAATGCGTAATGATATAAATAACCTGTCTGCACATGTCTAATAATTGATGAGAACCATGCAACACTCTTTGCTGAACCATTAACGACAAAGCCATCAATGATCATGATATCACCAAATTTAGATAGGATATTTCCCAAGCCACGAGTACCGCCTGCAATCACTTTTTCATTAAATGCATCAAAACCATATTTATTATCCAAAATGTCATAAATCAGACCAAATGAGTTTTTGATCTTACCTGGAAGCTCTGGTTTCTTCATATACAAATACCAGGCCGTCGCTATACCAGCCACCATTAAATAAAACGGTGCTGTCATAATACCATGCAGAATCATTGATAATGGACCATGATAACTTTCTTTAAGTTGTCCCAACACATCATGTGCCTGCTGTACAAAAACAACATTATTAAAATAATCACCATACAGAACACTCGTGATAGTCATACCACCAATAATTACTGAAGGAATTGCCAATAAAACTAATGGCACGGTCACAACCCACGGAGATTCTTTTAAATGCTCTTTCGTATGGTGATCCATTCTTTCTTCACCATGGAAAACAATGAAAAACATTCTCAAACTGTAAAGTGCTGTCACAAATACGCCTATCAAAACAGCATAATATGCAAAGGTCGAACCGGGGATAGTTGACGCATGAACCGCTTCGATAATACTGTCTTTAGAATAGAACCCTGAAAAACCGGGGAAGCCAATCAATGCCAGTGTACCTAAAAGGGATGTCCAGTATGTAATAGGCATGTATTTTTTCAGTCCACCCATTTGACGGATATCCTGAACATGGTGCATACCAATAATGACAGAACCCGCTGCAAGGAAAAGCAGTGCTTTAAAGAAAGCATGAGTCATAAGGTGAAAAACAGCAGCTGAATACGCCGATGCGCCTAATGCCACGGTCATATAACCTAACTGAGAAAGCGTTGAATAGGCAACAACACGCTTAATATCATTTTGAATGATACCCAAAAAGCCCATAAACAATGCTGTGACAGCACCTATCACTAAAATAAATGATAGCGCTGTTTCTGATAGTTCAAATAAGGGTGACATTCTGGTCACCATAAAGATACCAGCTGTTACCATAGTAGCAGCATGAATCAGTGCGGAAATTGGTGTAGGACCTTCCATTGAATCAGGTAGCCACACATGTAAAGGAACCTGAGCTGATTTACCCATCGCACCGACGAAGAGAAGGATACAAATTACAGTCATCATTGACCACTCAGTACCAGGGAAAAGTTCAGTAGTTAAATTTGCTTTTGAGCTTGCGGCTGCAAAAACATCAGCATAATCAAGCGTATTGAAAACCATCAAGATACCAGCAATACCAAGAATGAAGCCAAAGTCACCGACTCTATTGACCAAAAATGCTTTCATATTCGCAAAGATAGCACTTTCTTTTTTGTAGTAAAAACCAATCAGGAGGTATGAAACCAAGCCAACTGCTTCCCAGCCAAAAAACAATTGCAGAAAGTTATTAGACATAACCAGCATATACATTGAGAAAGTGAATAGTGAGATATAGCTGAAGAAACGTTTGTATCCAGGATCGTCACTCATATAACCAATCGTATACAAATGCACCATCAGTGACACAAAGCTCACAACCACCAGCATCATAGAGGTTAAGTTATCAACCAGAAAACCGATTTCAAAACGGATACCATCACTAACCAACCAGGTATAGACTGTTTCGTTATATATCGGTGCTCCATCAAAGGCAAAATATTTGAATACAAAGACTGCCAGCACGAAGGAAATTGCTACACCTACAATGGTTACAGTATGTGCTACTGCCCTGCTAATGTAAGCATTAAAGACACCTGCAATAATGGAACCGATAAGCGGAGCCAATACGATGGCGAGATAAACTTGTGAGTCGCTATAATTTTCAAACACTGGATTAACCTTTCAATGTATCAAGTTCTTCAACATTAATCGTGCGTTTATTTCTAAACAAGACGACTAAAATCGCTAAACCAATTGCAGCTTCTGCTGCAGCAACGGTAAGAATAAAGAAAACAAATACTTGCCCTGCTGTGTCATTCAAGAAGTGCGAAAAGGCAATAAAATTGGTATTCACAGCTAAAAGCATTAATTCAACACACATCAGTAGAATAATGATATTTTTTCTATTAATAAAAACACCAGCCAAACTAATGGAAAAAACAATGGCACCAAGAACTAAAAAATGAGTTAAAGTCAGCATTATTTTCTCTCCTGTGGCTCTAGCTTGATGACACGTAGACGATCTTCACCCTTCACAGCCACCTGCTCTTCAACTTTCTGATGTCTGGTATTCGGACGACGTCTTAAAGTCAAACTAATTGCAGCAATAATACCAACCAAAAGAATAACTGCAGCAATTTCAAAAGCAAAAACATATTCAGTGTAAAGAACTTTCCCTAATTCTGAGATATTACTGTAATCAGCTCCATGACGTTCAGGTGGGACGAAATTATGAATATCAAACTGGTTACCACCGACAACAAAATAAATAATACCAAACATCATAAGTGCAACAGCTACCGCTATAGGTAGATTTTTCACAAAACCAGCTTTCAGTTCAGCCAGATTAACATCCAGCATCATGACAACGAATAAGAAGAGCACCATAACAGCACCCACATAAACGATAATCAAAATTACAGCTAAAAATTCAGCTTCTAAAAGTAGCCAAATTGCAGCAGCAGCAAAAAAAGTCAGTACGAGAAAAAAAGCGGCTCGAACTGGATTATTAACTGTTATCACCATTAAGGCCGAGACGACCATAAAAGTTGAAAAAACATAAAAAAGGATTGTTTCCATAAACTATTCCACGTTGGACAGACTTAAGCCAACTTATTCGTTATTCTTTATTGAGTTATAATCTTTGCAATAAGAAGCATCTTAGCGATAAGAAGCATCTTCTGCTCTATCTGCTGCAATTTGTTCTTCGTACTTATCACCGACCGCTAGTAATTTTTCTTTGGTCATAAACAAATCACTTTTTTCTTCTCCATGGTATTCAAAAATACGTGTTTCCACGATTGAATCTACCGGACAAGATTCTTCACAAAAACCACAAAAAATACATTTTGTCAGGTCAATGTCATAACTTTTGGTTCGACGAGTACCATCTTCACGTTCTTCAGATTCAATACTGATTGCCAGAGCAGGACAGATTGCTTCACATAATTTACAGGCAATACAACGTTCTTCACCATTAGCATAACGACGTTGTGCATGCAGCCCTCTAAAACGATAAGACTGTGGTGTTTTCTCTTCAGGGTATTGAACCGTTATTTTCTTTTTGAAAAGATAACGCCCTGTTACGCTCAAACCTTTAAAAAGTTCGGCTAAAAACAAGCTGTTAAAAAATTGAGTCAAATGTTTCAACGATCATTCTCCACACAGGCTTTTTTTACGAAATTAAAAGCCACTAAATTATCTTTTCGTATATTTTTTATCATCCATTTATCCCTTAACAAACCAAGGAGATAATTCTGCATAATACATAATACCAACCACATAAATCCATACGATAGTAATTGGAATAAAGACTTTCCAACCTAAGCGCATGATTTGATCATAACGGTATCTAGGGAAAGTTGCTCTGAACCAGAGGAACAAAAACATAAAGATTGCAGTTTTACTTAATAGCCAGACAATACTGGAACCAGCAAGAAAGCTTGAACCCAAACCTAGAGCTTCAACACCTTGAAATGGTGATAACCAGCCACCCATGAAGAGTAATGCTGCCAGAATAGAAATCAAAATCATATTGGCGTATTCAGCCAGGAAGAAAATGGCAAATAAAATACCAGAATATTCAACATGGAAACCTGCAACAATTTCTGATTCGCCTTCAGCGACATCAAATGGAGCACGGTTTGTTTCAGCAACACCAGAAACAAAATAAATAACAAACAGAGGCATTAGTGGCCACATATACCACCCAAGAATACCACTACCACTTTGTCCCATGACTATTTCACCAATATTGAGACTTCTGGCAGCCATTACGACACCAACCAATGCAAAACCCATAGCAATTTCATAGGAAACAACTTGAGCTGCTGTTCTTAATGTACTC